>RFGJ01000359.1 GCA_003696665.1 Gammaproteobacteria bacterium
ACGCCAGAAAAATCGATGTCATCCACAATAAAGCCAACGGATGGGTTGGGGGCGCCCTCATACTGACTGCGTTCACCAATACCACGAATTTGAAAAAAGCGGGCGCGGGAAGTACCGCCAGCCCAAGTCAGGTTCGGAACCCATTGAGTCAGTTCTTCGAAATGTTGCTCAGCATGCGCGTGGATGTCCTCGTCGTCCAAGAGACTGAAACTACCAGCGCTATCAAGCCAAGTATTTTGGCGATAGTCTGCGGTGACAACCAAGACATTTTCGTCCGCGGAAGCGTTTTCGTCCGCGATGCCATAGTAGTGATTCGTGGCAAAGAGTAGGGCCAACGCTAGTTGGCGATAAGAAAAGAAACGGGATTTTTGCATCATGTTTCCCCTGTTCCTCCGCCGGTATTATCCGGATCAGGTGCAAAGGGTTCGGTCTTGCCGTCTCAGGCCATAGTGGCCACCCCTCAGGAGCGTGGATTATACGCATGTTTGTGTGCGCACCACAAATGTTAGCGTACCCGTTGGCAACTTGCACTTGTGATAAAAGTTTCGCAAGATGCAGACACGCTTTGTCAGAAGCCGTGAGTATGATGATTTTGGATTCACCGCAGGCCATGGCGCATGCGACCGAACAGCTGTGTCATTGTGAGCCACGTATGGCGGAGGTGGTCCGTCGCATCGGACCGTGCCAAATGGCACCATGGCAGTATTCGTTGTTTGAACGCCTGATTTATTCGGTGGTTGGGCAACAACTGTCAATGCAGGCGGCTCGAACCATTCGAAGCCGGTTATTGGCCACCTTGGCATGTGAACCTGGGGCGCTGACGGCTTCGGCCATATTGGCGTGTTCATCGGATAAGTTAAGACGTGCTGGATTGTCGGGGGCGAAGGTGCGAGCGATTGTTGGCATCGCGATGCATTGGCACAAGCATCCTGATTGGGAACGGGAGCTTAAACATCTTGACGACGCCGCGTTGCAAGCAGCGCTTGTACAATTGCCTGGGGTTGGTCCGTGGACCGCGCATATGGTGATGATGTTCGGGCTTGGCCGACCGGATGTCTGGCCGGTGGGTGACCTAGGCATTCGAAAGGCCATGCAG
>RFGJ01000360.1 GCA_003696665.1 Gammaproteobacteria bacterium
CTTGGGACAGATTGAGGGCCTACAGATCGTTGGCGTCCCCGCGTTTTGGGCGGTGCTCTTTGGTGCAGGAGGATGAATCCTCGTCGCAAAGGATGCGCTTCTCGGTCCGTTGCTGGGGTTCAATGTTATGCTACAATGAGTGAGTCAACGCAGGCTGGGCGCGTTTGCATGTGCGGCTTGTCGAGTCAGCTGTCGGTGGACACCACAGACTGCTGCGATCTGTGACGACTTCATTGTCGCACTGGAGAAAGGATGAAACGATGGCAGACGTGACATTTGAGGTGAAATTGCCGCCTGATTTGCTGCGGTTCGGATACGATCAGGCGCGTGTACAGAACAGTGTCAAAGAATGGCTTGTACTATCGCTATTTACGGATGAAGCCATTTCATCGGGAAAGGCGGCACAACTGCTTGGGATTTCTCGGGTGGAATTCCTGGCCTTGCTGCGGAAGCGGGGCATCGCATACATCGACTACTCACCCCAAGAGTTGGAAGACGAGTTCGAAACAGTTGCAACCATGGCACGAGATGAGTGAACAGCGATGATTGTTGTATCAGATACAACACCGCTCATTGGTTTGGCTTCGATAGGTCGATTTGAACTGTTGCGAGAGCTATTCCAAGAAATCTGTATTCCGCAAGCTGTGTACGATGAGGCAGTGGTATTTGGTCGCGAGAAAGGTGGCGCCAAGCGGGAAGTGATAGGAGCCAAGTGGATCAAGGTGATAGAAGTGAAAGACCGGTTGGCGGTGGAAGTCCTTCTCGATGAACTCGATCTAGGAGAAGCGGAAGTAATCGTACTGGCGCGAGAAATCAAAGCGGACTGGGTTCTCATGGATGAGAGGAAAGGGCGGCGAAAACTGGATCAGTTGGGATTACGAAAAGTTGGCACCATCGGCATTTTGCTGAAGGCCAAACAGATGGGACTTATCCAGGTGCTTCGGCCTGAATTAGAGCAACTTAGGGCGAAAGGGTTCAGCGTAAGCCAGCGAGTGGTTGATGCTGTGCTAGAGCAAGCGAATGAGAAGTGAGTTCCCTAACTGGGGCTGCACAGCCCGTTCTGTGTTAACAGGAGTTATACAATCCCCCTTCATTGCAATCCCTCCACCGCTAGAGCAGAGGGCGACGCTCATCCGAGCCTCCACCTTCACGGACGAATACGCCTGAGACCCTATGGACGCGTACCTGTTGTTCGTTCAAGGCCTGATGAGAAAGGCTAACTACCTGGTCAGTTGCAATGCTGACCTTCTGTAGCCGGGCCTGTAACGCTTTTGCAACGCACCATGGGCTAGCATAGGCATGAGAC
>RFGJ01000361.1 GCA_003696665.1 Gammaproteobacteria bacterium
CCGTGGCGCTTGGCAAAATTTGCAGCACCGCCGTCTTGGTATGGATGTTCCTGTTGCGTTGGCCATTGGCAGTGCGTGGCTGGTGAGCATGGTCAACACCGTTCGAGGCGATGGCGAAGTGTATTTTGACTCAGTGGCCATGTTCACTTTTTTTCTCCTGCTAGGCAGATATCTATTGCTCAAAACCCAACTGGCGGCCACCGAGTCCACCCTTCCCCTATCCGACCTACCAGACGTTGTCCAACTCCGAAATGGTCGCTGGAAGACAGTCGAACAGATCGTACCTGACGACGAAATTGTTGTGCCTAAAAACGGCGTCGTCGCGGCAGACGGCATTTTGATCTCGCGCGAAGCAAGAGTCAACGAAGCGATTTTGACGGGCGAACCTTGGCCACAAAAAAAAGTATTCGGTCATGAAGTTTATGCGGGTTCACGTAACGAAGGCGCCCCGTTCATGATGCGCGTGACCGCATCGGCGGACAGCTCATTTGCGGCCAAGCTACAGCGATACCAGACGCAAGCCATGACGTGTCGCAACCACCGTCAAACACTGATTGATAAAATTGCTCACCATTTTGTTGCCGCGGTACTCCTCACCGCTGTGGCCACTTTCATGTATTGGTGGATTACCCAGCCCGACATGGCGCTGGAAAGCGCGCTTGCGGTACTGGTTGTGTCATGCCCCTGCGCGTTGAGTCTTGCCGCTCCAGCAGCACAAACAGCAACGCTGTCTGGCGCCAGTCAACAAGGCTTGCTCATTAAAGATGCCGATGTCCTTGAAAGCCTCGTCCGGGTCTCCGACTGGGTGTTCGACAAAACTGGCACTTTAACCACTGGGCAATTCGTGGTCCAAAAATTCACGCCTCTGTCTGACCAATACACAAAGGCGGAACTCGACCACATCGTGGTAGGACTCCAACGACATTCTGAACACCCTGTCGCTCGCGCCATGACCAGTCAGTTGAGCGCCGGGGGCTATTCAGCCGTCGAAGCTGTTGCCCCGCTACCCGAGCGCACTGGCATGCAAGGACGCTACCAAGGGAAGTTATGGGTGATAGAGACCGTCAACAAGGATCGACCTTCCGCCTCACTCACACGGACCATACAACTACGATGCGACCAACAGCCCGTTGCAGAATATCAGCTTGGCGATGCATGGCGTCCCGGCGCGAAATCGACGCTGGCAAAGCTCAAACGCGAAAAACATCAGCTGACGATTCTGACAGGAGACCCGAATGCCGACCCGAAAATACTGACACAGGCCTTCGCTGTTGATGCCGCATTCACCGGCTTATCTCCCGAAGAAAAAGTCGACCAACTTAAAAAACTTAAAACCTTGGCCCAAGGATCAGTGGCGATGGTCGGTGACGGCTTGAACGACGCCCCCGTATTGGCACAAGCGGATGTCTCACTGGCCTTTGCCTCAGGCGCAATGTTATCCAGACAATCGGCGCAGATTCTAATTGTGTCCAATCGAATGAAACCCATATGGCAACTTGTTCGATGGAGCCAAAAGTGCCATCGAATCATTCGGCAAAACATCACTTGGGCACTTATCTATAATGCCATTTCCATACCAGCCGCAGCCGCAGGCCAACTGCCGCCTTGGCTTGCCGCCATTGGTATGTCAACAAGCTCTTTGCTGGTCGTAAGCAACGCCTTGCGTGCCCGTCGTCTCAAGTCGGAAAACCGGCCGATAAGTGAGGAGGCGTAAATGTCTAGCCTTTATATTCTTATCCCAATTACGCTATTGATTCTTGCCATCGCCATTGCCGTCTTTATTTGGGCGGTGAATCATCGTCAGTTTGAAGATTTAGAATCGCCAGCAACACGTATACTATTTGATGACGATGAAGAGGCCACGCAACAAGCCATCCAGTCGGAGCACAGCCAAAATGACGAGTGAAATTTCAATCCATTACGCTGCATTCAGCGCCATGTTTTTCACGGGATTGTTCAGCAGTGTGCATTGCCTGACCATGTGCGGTGGGATCGCCTCAGCGCTGCAATTGGGCGCGCCCCGCCACCTGAATTCATGGTTGGTCAGTATCCTCTACTCAGCAGGCCGGATCCTCGGCTACGGTGTGTTGGGTTTCGCGGTCGGGACGCTGGCGTGGTCAGTCACAACCCTAGCTGAAACACGCGCTGCGCTAGTGGTGCTGCGCTGGTTTGGCGCATTGATGATCATCGCTATGGCGGGCTATATTGGCGGCTGGTGGCACGGCATTCAGTGGCTTGAACGAAAGGGCCAGCAAATTTTTCACCCGATTCAGAAATTTTCAGGCAAATTGTTGCCATTGAAGAATGCCTATCAGGTATTTGGGGTTGGTCTTCTGTGGTCTGCGCTGCCATGTGGGTTAGTGTACACAGCTTTGGCTCAAGCGGCATCCAGTGCATCGCCCAAAGAAGCGGCGCTTCGCATGGTGGCGTTCGGCAGCGGAACGCTCCCGGCACTACTGCTGACTGGACAAGTCGCCAATCAGCTAAAACGTTGGCTCAATAAACAAGCCATGAAACGCCTTGTGTCTGCATTGCTCGTCCTCTTGGCCATCTGGACCTTGTGGCCAGCCTTGGGACATGGTCATAGCCATCACCCACATCAACACCATGGCAAGCATAAGCCGACCATGCATCATCACTGATCTTGGTCAATAAATGGCTTAAGCCTCAACGGTACACTAGCGGTCAGTGTTCCAATTCGGGCAGATGGTCATGAGCCAATATGTCGATCGCGGTTTGATTGAAAAGTACGACATGACAGGACCGCGCTATACGTCATATCCAACCGCGGTTGAATTTACCACGAATTTTAAAAGTGCGGACTATCGCATGGCGCTCCATGCCTCAAGTACTGACACGCCTTTGTCCATCTACATCCATGTCCCCTTTTGCGACACGCTGTGCTATTACTGCGCTTGTAACAAAATCATTACCAAAGATCGACGCAAGTCGCCGCCTTTTTTGCACCGCCTGAAGAAAGAGATCGCCATGGTGGCTAAGCAATTGGGTCGTCGCTATGTGAAGCAAATGCATTGGGGTGGAGGCACCCCTACGTTTCTTTCGGATGAGGAAATCCGCGAGGTGATCACCCATCTGTCCCAATATTTCGAATTGGATCCCGAAAACGGTGAATACGCCATCGAAATTGACCCAAGAAGCGTCGATGAACAACGTATTAAAGCGCTACGCGCCATGGGCTTTAATCGCATTAGTTTTGGTGTGCAAGACTTAAATCCGAAGGTACAAAAAGCGGTCCACCGCATTCAGCCCATTGAAGTGACAGAAAACGCACTCAGAACCGCCCGCGATGCTGGCTTTAAGTCCATTCATCTCGACTTAATTTACGGGCTACCCTTTCAAAGCGAAGCGTCGTTTTCCGAAACGTTAAGAACGGTTATCCAATGGCGTCCGGATCGACTCAGCGTGTTCAATTATGCGCATTTACCTCACATTTTTATGCCGCAAAAGCGCATTCGGGTTGAAGACTTGCCAAGCCCCGAGGAAAAACTCCGGATTCTTGAACGAAGTATTACCGAGCTGACCGAGGCTGGCTATCAGTTTATCGGCATGGATCATTTTGCCCTGCCCGACAACGAATTAGCGCGAGCACAACGAGATGGGACATTGCATCGCAACTTCCAAGGCTATACCACCCACGCCGAATGCGATCTGGTGGGATTTGGACCATCCGCCATCGGTCAATTGCCCGGCGCTTATGTGCAAAATGTCAAGACACTCGAGGAGTATTACGACGCGATTGATAATGACCGTCTTCCGGTCTGGCGAGGCAAAGTCCTCACCCAGGATGACAAAATTCGCCGTGCCGCCATCATGCAATTGATCTGCCATTTTGAGCTTGACATGCA
>RFGJ01000362.1 GCA_003696665.1 Gammaproteobacteria bacterium
AAAAAGGCATTGAGAATATGAACCTGACGAGAAAGATGTATAACGAATCCACGATACAGACCAAAATTTTGGTCAAGATTCTCGACTGAAACGGTTTCGCGAACGGTCGATGAAAATCCTTGAGATCCCAGAACAAAAGCGCGCTATGCCCAGCCGATGGCTGGTTTGGGCGGTGGTCGTTTTGGCGGTTGGTTTATTTGTGATTTTGTTGCCATGGCGCTCGTCGCCTTTGTCTTGTAGAAGGCAGTTCGTTTCTTGCGAATTTAGTAAACGAATAAGGATTGGCTAGTGATTTTTACATTTGAATGAGGGCAGATGAGTGGATCGTGTGCTTCCGAAAAAGCCCCGCAAAATGCGCTGGGCAATATCGGGCTTTTGTGTCGTTTTTTTGTTTGGATTGAGTGTCTTCCTTCTTGAGGCGAATCCATCGGTTACCAAAGCAGATATCTCGACAGCAACGGTTTTCATTGGCGCCTTTGAGGAGACGATACCTGTTCGTGCCACGGTAGCGCCACTCCACACCACCTACGTGGATACTGTGGTCGCCGGTCGAATTGAGTCTATTTTGGTTAAGGAAGGTGATGAGGTGATTGCGGGACAGCCTATCTTGAGGCTTGCCAACACTCGGCTACAGTTGGAATTTATTTCGAAGGAAGCCCAAGTTACCGAGCAATTAAATAATTTGCGTAACACCAAACTTGCCATGGAAAAGGATCTCCTTGATTTGCGTCGCGAAATGATCGAAGTCGAATACAATATCAAAAAACTCGAACGGGAAGCGCGTCAGAAAAAGATGCTCCGAAAGCAAGGGGCAATTTCTCAGGATGAAGTCGACCAGACTTTGGAGTTGCTTACCTATTACAAGCGAAGGAAGGAATTAATTAGCCTGCGCGAAAAGACTCAAAAGGCACTCCGCTCGCAACAATTGGCTCAGTTAGATGGCAGTGTCAAGCGCCTGTCGCGTAGTCTCGATGTTGCGAGTAGTATCCTTGAGCATTTAACTGTCCGAGCGCCCCAAAGCGGTATTTTAACGTCTTTGACCGCGGAAGTGGGCCAATACATTAATCAGGGAGAGCGACTGGGTCAGATAGATGGGACGAGCGGTCATCGGCTTACCGCGTTGATCAGCGAATATTACCTTGAAAAGGTGAGCGTCGGGACAATGGGAACGGCCAACATTGATTCGAATCACTTCCCTGTACGTGTGACGAAGGTGTATCCAGAGGTTGCGAACGGAACATTTCGGATCGAGTTGGAGTTTGCCAACACCGCAGAACTCCCGAGACTTAGACGCGGCCAAACAGTAAACACGGTGTTAAATCTGAGTCGCGGCAAGGAGGTGCTACAGATCGCAAGAAAAGGAATCTTGCGTGACCCGAATATAGATATCGTCTATGTGCTTGCAGAAAGCGGTGATTATGCGGTACGACGTCGAATTCGATTGGGTCGGTCGAATTCGAGATATGTTGAGGTTTTGGACGGTTTAAGATCAGGTGACAAAGTCGTTGTTTCTGGCCTCGAAGGGACCAAGGAGAGTCGTATTGATCTTGTTGGAGAGTAACAAATGATTAAATTAAGGAATGTAGTCAAGGTTTTCCGTGCTGGTGAAATCGAAACTGTTGCCCTGAATAATATTACTCTGGATATTCCAGAGAGAGATTTTGTTGCGATTATGGGGCCATCCGGCTCAGGAAAATCAACGCTTGTTAATGTTCTTGGATTGCTCGATACAGTCACGTCTGGCGAATATATATTTAACGATGTCGATGTCGCGGGTAAATCTGAGGGACAAATGGCGAAGTGGCGCAGCGGTCGAATTGGTGTGATTTTTCAGAGTTTTCATCTGATAGAAGAACTGACTGTTGCCCAGAATGTGGAACTTCCTCTTGGCTATCTGGGGGTACCACGAAGCGAACGAAAAGCTGCGGTAGAGAGAGTTCTTGAGCGTGTTGGAATGTCGCATCGAGCAAATCATTACCCCAAGCAATTATCAGGCGGTCAGAAACAACGTGTCGCGATTGCGCGTGCGGTAGTCCCTCAACCAAGACTCCTACTCGCCGATGAGCCAACCGGTAACCTCGATTCTGGCACGGGCCGCGAGATTATGGAACTGCTTCGGGAACTCAATGAGTCCGGATGCACCATAGTAATGGTCACCCATTCGCATGACGATGCTAAATACGCAAAAAGAGTTCTGACCATGCGAGATGGTATGCTGTGTGGGCAAACGACCGACGTTGGAAGGCCGGGGACACAGTCGCTGTAGTGTGAAGAAGGAACGCTCCGTATGATGCTTACAATCCGATCTGCTTTACGAGGAATTCTGTCCCAACGACTGTTCGCGTTGATTAATATTTTCGGTTTGGCCCTGGGCGTAGCAGCAAGCGTTACTATTTTGTTGTTCGCTCGCTACGAATTAAGTTTCGATAGCATGCATGCACCGAATGTTTATCGACTGGCTTTTGGACGTGGTGAGATCGGAAGGGTTAAGTCGGCGGATGTTGCCGTTGTCTCGGCTGGACTTGAACCAGTGATTCGTACGGCATATGGTGAACTAATAGATGACTTGACATTGATACAGGCACCGCGTGCCGGGGTGGCATTATATAAGGATAATCGGCGTGTATTGGATGTTACGATGCATGCCGCCGAAGGGAATATTAATCAGTTTTTTGATATTCGGTTAATGTCGGGAAACGTGGCAGCACTTGATCAGCCCAATCATGTTTTGTTGTCTGAGTCTGTAGCGATAAAACTCTTTGGAACAACGGATATTATTGGTTCTAACATTACATTGCGTATAAGTGGCGAAGATGAGATTCTTCAAATTGCTGGTGTTTACGAAGATTTTCCGGAAAACTCACACTTGAGACCGGACGCATTATATTCCATTAGCACGCTCCGGAAACACTGGCCTAACGCATTTGTTGACTTGTACATGACGAATAATTTCGCCATGTATATCAAAATGCCGCCTCAGAATGTCAAAGCTTTGGAAAGCGCCCTTGTTGAGCACTTCCGGAATATTAACCGTAATAATGGTGATATTGTCTATGAGCTTCAGCCTTTAAGATCCATTCATTTAAATCCGAAAGAAGTTGGCGAATTCCGGCCTCAAGGAAACCAGTATGTGGTTTTTCTTGGTATTTTGCTCGCAATACTCGTATTGATCGTGGCATGCACTAATTATGTGAACTTGGCGACAGCGTTTTCGGATCGGCGCGCTATAGAGATTGCGGTAAGAAAGGTGCTCGGTGCCACGCGTAAAAAACTGATCGGGCAACTCTTAGTCGAATCATTTGTTTTGGCTGCTGTTGCGACTGTTGTCGGGACATTGATAGCCCTGTCTGTGGCCCCTTGGCTAGAGTCGGTGTTTGGGGTGAGATTAGATACCACGGTATCTTTTTCCTTCCTGCTTTTGATAATTGCGGTGACGTTGGCCGTTGGCCTTCTGGCAGGCGTCTATCCAGCATTTTACATTTCATCTTTTCGTCCGAAACGCGTGTTGGCGGGCGAGGTGGGAAAAGGCGCCCAATCACTACGGCTGCGACAGGCGCTCGTTCTTGGGCAAAGCTGTTTAGCTGTCACTTTGATTTCGCTGTCCATAGTGTCCTATCTGCAGCTTAAACATGTCGAATCCAGACCTTTGGGATTCGACCCGAAGAATGTAATTGTCGGGCCTGAACTCCCTAGCGAGCTCGCCTTAAGTCGAATCGAAGGGGTACGTGCGGAAATTGCGCTACGGCCAGAGATATTATCCGTTTCCCTCGCGGAGCAAGTCCCATCGATGCCGTTTAACATCAGTGTGTATGATCCGATGGCTGACGGATTGCCTGCCTCTCAACATCTCGGAAGTGTGCCCTTTATCGGTGTTGGTGTCGATTTTGCGAAGACACTCGGCTTGAAGGTGATTGCCGGCACGGATTTCAATGAAAGTCTGTATTCACGTTACCGCTGGCGAAAAACAGAGAGCGGAGTGATATCGGTCGGATTGTTGATTACACGGGCGACAGCCGCCGCAAGTGGATGGCGTTCACCCGAAGACGCGATCGGTAAAATTTACCGAGCGGAACTTTTTGGTGCCAACGTCGTTGGCGAAGTGGTGGGTGTCGTCGAAGATTTCGTTTTCTCGGCTGGCAGTGTCCCAAGCAAGCCGATATTCTTTGCGCTCGGTGCGTTCCTTCAGGGGAGTGAGACGGTCATCTTTCGATCTACTGGTGATGATGCAAATATCGCTAAATCGGTAATCGGCGATATTCTGAGAGATGTTTATATGCTTGAGGCCTATCGGCTGGACTCATTGGATTCGCTGATTGCACAACAGCATGCAGATGAACTGACTCAATTCAGGATCTTAATTGGTTTTACGATCCTCAGCATTACCTTAACCAGTTTGGGCATTTTAGGTCTGGCGGTTTTCTCGGTCCGGCAGAAGGCTCGAGATACGGCGGTCC
>RFGJ01000363.1 GCA_003696665.1 Gammaproteobacteria bacterium
CCCTTGCCGCAGGTGCCCCGCAGGGCGGTTCAGAAGATGTGCAGGAGGAGTGTGCGTGCTACATGAGGATAAATGCAATGGATGGTTTGGGGTTTGGTGAATTCTTGATGCCGAATTTCACTGAAGATTTTGACTTCAACCTGCATTCTAACGGCTTCTGGGAATTCCTGCCTACAGGAGAACAGGGGTTTTCTTATCCGACTTCATTTTTTCCAATGCCCGGTACCTTCACAGAACAAAATTGTGAACAGTTTGCCCTTATTACCTTTAGCGGTCCTTTCAATCTGGATGTGACCGTCCAATGCTTTCGCAATGGAAAAGATGACACTCCTGACTCTCAAGTATCTGATCAATTCATTTTCAATGAAGGCATTATCAGTAATGATGGGTTAAGGTCTATTTTTTATCGTCAATATATATGCAGAGAACGACCTGCTGGTGATGAGGATCCTTGCAAGGGAGGACCTGGACCAAGGTGATATTACCAAGGTGAAAATATTTTGACGACACCAATTCAAATTCAGGTGCGGATGAAGTGTTCTTCATCCGCACCTTTAAATCATATAACGATGCCAATTCGAATGTGTTTCGTTATTGCTTTACTCCTGAATTTCCTTCAAGAAATATGCGCCCAGAACACATTTATCAATGAATACTATTCAAATTACAGCCAAGTGTTGTCATTTAATAATGGTGCGTTTAACACAATTCAATTTCTCAATGAAAATATCATTCTGGATGGGTTCCCTTCACGCCTTTTTCTTTTTGACAAAAATGGAGAAAATATTCAACATATAGTTTTTGATGAGGGCTTCAGTCATAGCATCGCTTTATCCACAAAAGACTCGCTTGCCATTTATGCAGGCTCCCATCAAGCAGGATGTACGCAATCATCTTTGCCTTGTGGCACGATTGTAGTATTGGATTCATCGTTATCAGTTCTCGCCAGTCGTCATATCCCGGTTTATTATAATTTCGGGGGAGCCGCGGCCAATTTTGTCAATGGCACACAGGCCGTCTTTTCTTACCGGGATTGGGACACCCTCGCAAATACGACTATAAGAGACGTACCCGTGATAAGTTACTGGGACATCAAGTCTGACTCAATCCTCTGGACAAAGAAATATGTCCCTGACAGTACAGACCTGAAAGGCGCTACCATTTCAGACTTAATAAGCGACTCTAACGGAAATATTCACTGTGTAGGAAATTTTTCTTTTCCCAAAGTTGAAAGTCCGCTCTTTTTAATAAAAATCGACTCCAATGGAAATTTTTTAAGCGGAATAAAGTTTCCACTGAACCATCCCCAAGCTGGTCGATACCGAAACATGCAATTGCACTATCTCCCTGTAGAGCAAACCTTACTGCTATCAGGCCGAATCACTGAAAAAGGATACGAAAATGATTACATTACCCTGACACCTACAGATGGTTTTATTGCAAAATTTGATGATAATTATAATCTCTTATGGGCGTTCAAGCTCCATGCCTCTCATTTCACATGTGCAGAATTCAGAACGCGCCTGACTCCCGACAGTGGCATTTTATTCGCATATATGGCTTTTGGTGAAGTTCCTACTATTATTGGGAAGATTGATAAAAACGGAAACCTGTTATGGGCAAAAGGGTATGAATTTTACTTGCCTCAGGTCACTATCGCCGAAGACTACTCAATTTACCTTACTTCATTAAAAAAATACTTCCAAAATGGAGATTCTGAAAATTCCTCTCTTCTAATCAGGCTGGACAGCACAGGAAACACAGATATTTGCCCTTATTTGCCAACCTGCCTTTCAATTTCTACACTGCCGTTAGAAATCACAGCCTTTCAGTGTCAAACGATAACTATTGATCCACCGCCATCTGCGGAAATAACTGCTTCACGAGATTCCCTTTTGGAAAGTACCCCCTGGTGCTCCAACCTCCAGCCCCCCAACCCCTTCTTCTCCCTGCCCGACACCGTTTGTGCCGGCACCTGCCTGCAGCCCGACAGCACCTTCAACCGACTGGCCCACCACGTCGAGTGGCGCATCAGCGGGCCCATGACTGACACCCTCATCGCCGATACCACCTTCTCCTTCTGCTTCGACCGGCCCGGCACCTGGACCGTCACCCAGCGCATCTGGCTGCTCGGCTGCGAAGACGAGTGGACGCACCCCTTCACCGTCCTGCCCGACGACCTGCACCTCACCACCCCCACCGACACCCTCTTCTGCGAGGGGCCGCCTGCCTCTGTCCGCCTTTCGGCAAACAGAACCCTCGCCTCGGCACAATGGCTCGACGGCGCCGAGGGCGCCACCCGCATCTTCGACGCACCCGGCACCTACCCGCTCACCTTCACCGACGGATACTGCACCGCCGCCGACACCTTCCGCGTCCGCTTCCTCGACGACGAGTGGCCGCCACCGCAGCTCGCCTTCGACGCACCCGAGGATTCCGTCTTCTGTCCCGCCCTGCTGCCCTACACGCCCCGAACCATCAACCCATACGGCCTCGACCTCACCCTCGACGGCCGGCCCCTCGACGGCGCGCCAAACCTTACCG
>RFGJ01000364.1 GCA_003696665.1 Gammaproteobacteria bacterium
AGGTAAGGTTGGCGTTAAGGATAAGTTTAGTATCTGATACTAAACTTATCCTTAACGCCAACCTTACCTTACCTATAGGCGATCGCACTCTATATAAATAACTTATCTTTTGTGTGTATAGACGATAAGGAAGCGCGGGATCGCAAGGGCGATCGCACTCTGTTATATTCTCCCGAAACGCTGTAACATCGCATTAGCAAGGGTTTCAGGCATTGCACCCTATCGTACATTCTGCTGTCTACTTTATCATCCCTATCGAATACTGCACTTTTGACAGGCAAACGATAAGAATATTAAATCAACAGCTTTTCTTATCTACTATGCGGCGACCAGCGGCTCATGACCGACGGGGCCCGAGGGGGGCGATCGCTCTGTAAGTTACTAAGGACATTGGACAGGGACATGGTGGCCAACGGCTCATGACCGACTCGGCCCGAGGGGGCGATCGCTTTATAAGGTTTGCCGGGGGCATGATAGTAAACGCTCACCCTCTTACTATCCAAGGATTTCTGATAGGTTGCCGACCCTTCCACATCTGGAGGTAGAAGGGTTATTTTGTCGCCTATATCTGGCTTTTGAATTACCAGCAATGCACAAGGCGTAAAATCCTGATTCACTTCAGGAGCAAGGGTCTTTGAAGCGTTTTCGACCAAGACAGAACGAAATCTTAAAGGCAATTCAGCCCGCTGCTCATGGGCGATCGCCCATATCGGATATTCAAAAGCATTACCTGAAGCAACGATACCAACGTCCTGACAGCGCCTTGATTGAATATCTGAAATTGCGCCTTTATATAATTTTGTGATGCCAGGGCGCGAAATCAAGTAGCGCTCAACACGCTCAACCTGATAAACAGACGTTGATGATGCAGCCTGAAAAATCAAATTCTGCGCCGATATCACCGGACGGAAAGCGCTAAAAAAAACGAAGGGGAGCGAGTAGACCGTCAAGAATAAGACCGCAAAATAAAATACAAAAATTCGTTTCATTTTGCATGAGAGGATTGTTCCTACAAATGGAGAAATCGCCACAAAAAAAGGCAACTGCAATCGGGATATCCAGGGTTGCCAGGAAATCAAAAGATTAAAGAGAAAACCAGACAATAAGAGTCCAGCGAGATAAATATTTCGACGAGAACTCCTGACACTACCTTGAAGATAAACTATGAGAGCGCTCAAAAAAAGAGCGAGATGCAACAAATTTCCTGACGAGTCTTCACTAAGAGCTACTGAAAATAACGATCCTTCACTGGGTTTGCGAACAGGAATCCTGAAAGATGCCTGCCCGTATGTAATCCGTGGATCGCTCACATCCAGCTTCAAGATATTTCCATGCAGCCAGATGATAACTTTTTCAAACACCTCGTTAATAGGTTGAAAGGCGACAGCTAGATGCACCGAGGCGTTTCGCAACAGATTTGAAATAAATGCAGATGGCGTAAAAAGCTCGTTTAGAGTACCGCTTCCTGAAATTCCTAGAGGCACTCCCAGAGCATCAATATTGCGCCACCAATGACCAAAGTTCAACAACAAAACAGGCATACTTACTAAAACCAAGCCTCCCCAAAAACCTGCTTTAACGTGCCTGAACAGATAACAGGCAAGGAAGACAAAGACAGGAAATGTGTAGATATATGCCGTCGCCTTGGTGAGCAATGCCAAGCCTAAGACTGCCCCAATCTCCACCAGTAGAGACTTAGATATATGCGGTTCTCTTTGGAGCAACAAAGCATAAAATAAGGCGCATATCAGCCAATAGGAAACAACATAATCGTTCTGCGTAGTAACAGACTGCAATAACCCCATTGGAATGCTCAGACAGATTGCAGCAGATAGCATTTGCCCCAATAATCCAGCACCCAATTCTTGAGCAATCAAAGAAACTCCTATCAAGCAGCCGACCATGCTACCCCACTGCACCAAGTTAGCAAACTGATCGCCTCCGCTAAGCACTTGCAGATGCAAGATAGCAAAGCCCGACCAGGGAGGATTATCAATCTGCCGCAGGTTGTTAGTTGGATAGTGAGAAACTGATTGATTTTGAATCCAGTTGACCACACGGGTCATGTGATAAGTCAGGGAATCCGCATTGTTGGGCGGCACTGAGATCGCCAGAATAAAGGTCAGCGCCAAAACCAGAAAAAAGCTGAGCAACGTAAATCCTAAGACAGGTTGAATCGCAAAGCGCCGAAACCGAAATGAAGCGAACGATCGTCGGCGGAACAAAATCAGTATCAGCACTCCGGCGATCGCAGTCCAGGAAGCAAAAACCCAGTCACGATTGAGTAAATGCAATCGGCTCAGCAATTCTGTAATAGCTGCCAAGGCGACAGAGAAATAGATTGAAGCTGAAACAATAGAACGTCTCCAGCAAAAATCTTTTCGCCTCCAAAAATACAAACAGGCAAACACAACAAACAAGATTAGATACACGGCAAGACAATATAAATCACACCTGATACATTATGCCTGCATCTCTGAATTATCAGAGTTGGCAACAAAAAAAGTCGCGTGTATCACTTAATACACGCGACCGATCAGGAAATATGAGGGGCGCAAGAATCCAGCGCGGGAAGATTGCGCCTATTCAATCATTCCCGCATTCTTCAGTTCAAGCTCAGCCTTCCTAACCTTAATAAAGGGAAAGGTCGGAACCCATTGGTGGATCGAGATGACCCATTCGAATGGTGGAATTTTCAATCTCGAAGCAGTATCACAACAACGACAGCAGGTAAGACGTTCTCAAGGATCGTCCCGCCCTCTACCTGAAACAACCGTGAATCGCTGTCCTGGCGATAAACATGAAACGACTCAAGGCTAATGCCTCGTACAACCAGCCCAAAATCATCTAAAGTAACCTCCGTAGTCGAGCCATCCAACTGCCTGCCCAGGCGCGACACCAAGAACGGCTCAACCTTTGCCAAGTCTTCTTTCAACAGTTCTTCAACTCGCAGCAGACGGCTGGCCATGTCAGCCGTCAAGCCGCCCACCTCTCGCAGCGCCCGATCGTCCACGTTGTAGCCATGCCGAGCAAACTTACCTGAGAAGTCATCAATTCGCCCCAGCTTGTCCTCATCAAATGGCGTGGCAACCTCTACCGCAGTCCGCCAGCGGCGTAACAGCGATGCCGTCAGGGAGTCACGAAAGGCGATCGCCCGCTGAGTATCTTTGTTGTTGGAAGCTGGAGTAAAGCGGCTCTCAAACGGCTTCTGCTGAGCATTGGCAACCCGCTTCGCAATGCGCTCTTCTTCGATTCTGTTGAGCTGCTTGGTGCTAGGAGGGCATAGCGCCTCATACGTAGCGCGGCGGCGGAGTCGTTTGCTTTGCAGTGTGCCAAGCCTTCGCCAAGCCGAGCGTAGCCCCAGACTGAAGAGGAGGCAACTCGCTGTCTTCGCCTCCACCTTTGAGGATTTTGGTAAACCCTGGAGACTTCATGACAGAACCTCTCGCCTCCCAGTAGGTTGCACCAGCCTTGATCACTGCACGGCTCTTGTCGAACGTCGCAGGGGCACACTGGGAGGCAATCGCCCGTTGCCAAATCAACGTGTAAACGTTGTGCTGAGGCTCTGTGAGATGGGGACGCATCGCCTCTGGAGTGAACTTCGCATCAACGGGTCTGACAGCTTCGTGCGCCCCCTGCGCCCCGTCTTTGTCCTTAAACACCTTGGCCTTTGCCGGAACAATATCGGGGTGATTTTCTTGCAGCCAGTGGCGCACTTCCTCGCAGAACTCTGGCGCAAGAGAAGTTGAG
>RFGJ01000365.1 GCA_003696665.1 Gammaproteobacteria bacterium
GCAGGCCTTTGGGTCGGATACTCTCCTATAGGCTGGAACGGTTTGAGAAACAGGCAGAGAGATTCAGTTTCATGCATTCTGCGAGCACAATTCTCGGTAAAGGCCCTTGACGCACTGCTCGTATGGTATAGGAGAGAGAGGGGGAGTTATACTTTTTTCTGGAAAAGTATAATTCGCTTGCTTGAATTATACCTTTTCTGAAGGCGGAGGCGATGCGCCATGAATCCTGACAAGTTTCGGGACTCTCCCAGCGGCAGCCTTGTGCCCACCGTGTATGACCAGTGGGCATTCGTCCCCAATCCTCTGCCGCCGCCTCTCAACATGAATCGTATCATGAGTGAGGTGGACAGGGCATCCAGAGCGATGGGAGAGCTTAAAGGGAAGAGTGACAGGATCAGCAATCCCTATCATCTGATCAATCCTCTGCAACAGCGTGAAGCACTGTCATCATCGAGCATTGAGGGGACCTACACCACTCCCTCGCAGCTCCTGCTGTTTGATGCAGGTCACGAAAAAGCGACTCGCCAGACGGCAGAAACCCGTGAGGTGCATAATTATGTGCGGGCTCTTGAATATGGCCTTAAGCGTATGGATGAGATTCCCATCTCATCGCGTTTCATTGGAGAGTTGCATGCCATCCTTTTGGAGGGAGTGGCGCGACATCGAGGAGCCAGCATTATCCCGGGCGAATTCAAGAAAAATCAGAACTTTATCGGATCCGTTTCTCGTGGCATTGCACATGCCCGGTTCATCCCCGCTCCGCCCGATCTGACGCCACAGCTGATGGGGGACCTCGAAAAATTCATCCATTCACAAGAAGCTCGCCGCTTGCCTCCCGTAGTGTTCAATGCGCTGGTGCATTATCACTTCGAGGCGATTCATCCTTTTCCGGACGGTAATGGACGTCTTGGAAGGCTTCTTGTGCCACTGCTTCTGCGTGCGCACGATGTGATGCCCGCACCGCTCCTTTACATCAGCCCCTTCATTGAGCGTCACAAGGACGAATACAACGATTTGATGCTTGAGGTATCCCGACGGGGAGCATGGGAGGAATGGGTGTGTTTTTTCGCCCGGGCGATTGAAAGGTCCGCCCGGGACGCCATGGAGAAAATCGACAAGATTGCCGCCTTGAGGGAGGACTTTATCCAACAGGTGCGTCAGGCACGGGCGTCCGCTCTTCTCGGCGAGCTGGTTGATCTGGTGTTTGAAAGGCTTGTCATCTCTGTTCCTGAGGCAAGCGGGAGACTGGAGGTGACCTATCCGGCAGCCAAGAAAAATGTCGAGAAACTGGTCAGACTCGGAATCCTGAAACCCATCAATCTGGGCGGGCGTCCGAAACGTTTTGTCTGCCACAGGCTGTTTCACATCATTTTTGAAACCGAGTTTTCCAATGGATGATTTCTCTTCCTCACAACGGGATGTTGTCGTGTTTCTTCCAAGGGTTTTCCAGCTTCTTCGTGCGCAGGAAGCGCAGCGCGCGGCAGATGCGCCGCCGTGTGGAATGCGGCATGATGACGTCATCGATGAAGCCGCGCGAGGCCGCAACGAAGGGGTTCGCGAAGAGCTTCTCGTATTCCGCCTGATGCGCGGCGAGC
>RFGJ01000366.1 GCA_003696665.1 Gammaproteobacteria bacterium
TCTGGCAGCTTCGATGTGGTGCTGGATGATGGTGAGAAAAAGAAGCGATTTCATCTCAACCGTTCCTATTACGGACTTTATGTTTGTCCGATGATGTGGCGCTTGCTTGATAATTTTTCATCAGGTGCGGTGTGTATGGTTCTGGCATCTGAGCGATTTGATGAAGATGATTATATTCGTGATTATCAGGAATTTATTTCGTGCGTGAGAGATCGGAGATGAAAGTTCCGTTCCTGGATCTGACCGAACTGCACCGTGAATTGGCGGAGGATTTGGAAGCGGCTTGTTTGCGCGTTGTGCGTTCTGGCTGGTATGTCCTAGGTCGCGAGTTGGAAACTTTCGAGCAGGAGTTTGCAGAATTCTGTGGGGCGAAGTATTGCGTGGGAGTAGCCAGCGGTTTGGACGCATTGTTTCTTTCTTTGCGTGCATACGGCATAGGGCAAGGGGATGAGGTGATCGTGCCTGCGCAAACATTTATCGCGACCTGGTTTGCAGTTTCTCACAGTGGCGCGACACCGGTGGCTGTCGATATTGACCCACGCCACTATACGATTGACCCCGAACGTATTGAGAGGGCGATTACGAAAAGGACCAAGGCGATTGTTCCAGTGCATCTTTTTGGCCATCCTGCAGATCTTGACGCTATTTATGAAATTGCCTCAAAAAATGGGCTGAAGGTGATAGAGGATGCCGCACAGTCGCATGGTGCCACCTACAAGGGTAGACGCGTGGGCAGCCAGGGCGATGCGGTTGCATTCAGTTTCTATCCCGGAAAAAATCTGGGCGCTTTGGGAGATGGTGGTGCAATTGTGAGTAATGACGAAGGGTTTATTCGCGAGGTCAAGAGATTGCGCAATTATGGTTCCGAGCGCAAATACTATCATAAGATAATGGGGTTCAATTCACGTCTTGATGAGGTGCAGGCCGCTTTCCTTCGTGTCAAGCTGAAATGCCTGGAGCGCTGGAATCAGCATAGAATGCACCTGGCCAATATGTATTTGGGAATGCTTCGCGATTCCTGTCCGCCTGATTTGGTCCTTCCCGTTAGTGCCCCTTGGGCTGGTCATGTTTGGCATATTTTTTCTGTTATGCACCCGAAGCGAGACAGGGTTATCAGTGAATTGGCAAAAAAAGGTGTGGAATGTCTGGTCCATTATCCGGTTCTTCCTGAGGACTCGGAGTGTTATCGGAAACCGGGTGGAGTTCGGGAAAACCGCATTGCGAGGAGTCATGCGAAGCGGTGTTTCAGCCTGCCGCTCCACCCTGGCATGAATGAGGCACAGCTGGAATATGTGGTTGATTGTCTTGTTCAGGTCGCCACATGACTGTTAGCCGAATACTCTCAAGATTACTTCCTGTGATTGATCGTATTCGTATCAACATCTGGTTGATGTTGAGCGCTGTGTGTCTGCTGCAGTCGGGACTGCGGGACTTGCTTGGGTTTTCTCGATCGGCTCTGTTACGGCAAGGTTGGGAGATGGCTAAGCTGAATGCGCGCCTTGGAGGGAGGCACGCATCCTTCCGCCGCATGTCCATGCCGGTGTCGAGCTTTTATTATGTTTGGCCTGGGGCAACCTGGGACTCAAAATTGACAGAAATCTGGCAGCAATCTCGACGCAATCTCAAGAATGGGCTTTCGATTGCTGAGCGTTTGTTTTGTTTCTGGGTGGAGCTTTCAATCCGCTACGGGTTTCTCGATCTCGCATGGAAGGTTTGCCAAGGATTTGAAGAAGCGAAGCTTTCGGAACCGTTGCGCAGGATTCTATATGTGCATCGCATGGATATTGCCTGCCTTGTTGCTGGATGGAAACAGGAGCTTGAGCCCTATTATCAGAGACATCAGTGGTTCAATCCGGATGAAATCGATGGTTTTGAGGATGGTTTGAGCAGGTTGTTTGACAGTATAGATCAGGATACCCCGCGCTCCCTATTTCGGGAAAGTGTCTCGGTTTTTCCTGATCATGCGGAAATATATGAGATCTTTGCTACATACTGCGAACGGAGACGGTTTATCA
>RFGJ01000367.1 GCA_003696665.1 Gammaproteobacteria bacterium
GACACACAGAGATGTCGATTCTCGTGACACCAGATATGAGCAATTTTGGCGGCAACATGCATGGCGGAGAGCTGCTGAAACTGTTGGACAAAGTGGCCTATACCTGCGCCATGCGTTATTGCGGGCATTATGTGGTCACTCTGGCTGTCGATTATGTACTGTTCAAACAGGCCATCCGCATCGGCGAACTACTCACATTTATGGCCTCGGTCAACTATACAGGGCGAACCTCAATGGAAGTTGGCATCAAAGTCGTCGCCGAAGACTTGGAAGCCGGCATCGTTCGCCACACCAATACGAGCTTTTTCACAATGGTGGCCGTCGATAAAGACGGCAAACCCACACCCGTCCCGCCATTTCAACCGAGCAATGACATTGAGCACGCCCGGTGGCTCGCTGCGAAAGCACGACATGAAGCACGAAAGTCGATGGTCAATCAAGCCACTAAATAGGCCAGTCGCGCGTGTCTCGACGAGCTGGAAGCAAGAAAGCGCGATAAAGTATCAGGCCGAATACAAAACCACCTATATGCGCCCACCAGGCGACCCCACCCACCTGTGTCACCGCAAGACTGCCAACGCCCTGCATCAACTGCATCAAAAACCAAATACCAATAAACACAACCGCATAAATCTCAACGATCAAGGGATAGAAAAACACCGGGATCAAGGTGATCACACGCGATGTTGGAAACAGCCGCCAGTAGGCCCCCAGGACACCAGAGATCGCCCCGGAGGCGCCTAACGCAGGAACCGGTGAATCCGTATTAAACGCATAATGCATCCAGCTGGCACCGACACCACACAATACATAGAAGGCCAAAAATCGAGCATGCCCCATGCGATCTTCCACGTTGTCGGCAAAGATGTACAAAAACCACATGTTGGACAGGAAATGCATCCAGCCGCCATGCAAAAACATGTTAGTAAAAAGGTTTGTCCACGATTGTTCAGGTAGGTAATTGAGCCAGGCCCATTCAGGATTCGACAGTGCCTTGGGCACCAACCCCCATTCGTAGAAAAGCGCTTTCTGGCCGGCTTCGCCGAGCGTCAGTTCATAAAGAAATACCAACGTATTGGCGGCAATAAGTGCCCACATCATGATGGGCTGTCGATGACTTGGGGTGGAATCTCTGAGGGGAAACATGAGCCTGTGGAATGAATCTGTTTGGTGCATTGTGGCGATTTCAAAATCGCAGTGCAAGCTAGTGTACCAAGAAACCACTCAACCACACGCAAAAGGGGCCAATGACGGCCCCTTTTGACGACTTGCGCACCTTACGAACGTTTCATCGATTCGAAAAATTCCTCGTTGGTTTTGGTCAAGCTCAATTTGTTGATCAAAAATTCTGTCGCCTCAACTTCGTCCATCGGATGCAAGATTTTGCGCAAAATCCACATCTTTTGCAGCTCATCCGGCGTGGTTAACAGATCTTCTTTCCGGGTGCCTGAACGGGTCACATTGATGGCTGGGTAAACCCGCTTTTCCGCTACGCGTCGATCAAGGTGGAGCTCCATGTTGCCCGTCCCCTTGAATTCCTCGTAAATGACTTCGTCCATTTTCGAGCCCGTATCAATCAGTGCAGTGGCGATAATGGTCAGGCTGCCGCCCTCTTCAATGTTGCGCGCTGCCCCAAAGAACCGCTTCGGCTTGTGCAGCGCGTGCGCATCCACGCCCCCAGTCAACACCTTGCCCGAGGATGGGATCACGGTGTTATAAGCACGCGCCAGGCGCGTGATGGAGTCCAACAATATCACCACATCCTTTTTATGTTCGACCAGCCGCTTTGCCTTTTCGATGACCATTTCGGCCACCTGAACATGCCGCGACGCAGGTTCATCAAAAGTTGACGCCACGACTTCGCCGCGCACCGTCCGCGCCATTTCAGTCACTTCTTCAGGCCGCTCATCGATGAGCAGGACAATCAGGACGCATTCCGGGTGGTTGTACGTTAGTGATTGGGCAATGTTCTGCAGCATCATCGTTTTACCCGCTTTCGGCGGCGACACGATCAAAGCGCGCTGCCCTTTGCCAATGGGCGCGACCAGATCAATCACGCGAGCGGTCAAATCTTCTGTCGAGCCATTGCCACGCTCCATCCTCAGCCGCTCATTGGGGTGCAGCGGAGTGAGGTTTTCAAACAAGACTTTGTTCTTGGCGTTTTCCGGCGAATCAAAGTTGATCTCATTGACCCTCAGCAGGGCGAAATAACGCTCGTTGTCCTTTGGTGGACGAATTTTTCCCGAGACTGTATCACCTGTGCGCAAGTTAAACCGGCGTATCTGGCTTGGTGAGACGTAAATGTCATCCGGCCCGGCCAAATAAGAGCTGTCGGCACTTCGCAAAAAGCCGTAACCATCCGGCAAGATTTCCAAGACGCCATCACCAAAGATGTCTTCTCCGCTTTTGGCGTGGGCCTTGAGAATGGCGAAGATAATGTCCTGCTTGCGCAGCCGGGCCATGTTTTCCAAGCCCATTTGGCTCGCCAATTCGACAAGTTCATTGATCGGTTTACGTTTGAGTTCTGTCAGATTCATGCGTGACGGGTCCGTGAGAGTCAACCAGTTTGTTATTTGCTGGATTACTTGGGATTTCGTGAATCGAAATTATTACAGCGACGGGTCTTCGCGAAAGGCTCGCGTGACTTGCAAGCCTAAAATTAGCAGAATATCAAGTGACAGTCCAGCCCTCAAAGGCTGAACCATCAACTTTTTCAAATGTTGCTATCCAAAAATGCGGTCAATTGCGATTTTGACAAAGCGCCAACATGAGTGGCAACCACCTGTCCGTTTTTGAACAGCAGCAAGGTCGGGATGCCGCGAATGCCATATTTTGGCGCAGTTTCCGCATTTTCCTCGATGTTCAGCTTGCAAACTTTCACTCGGCCTGCATATTCTTCGGCCACTTCTTCCAAAATCGGTGCAATGGTTCGGCAAGGACCACACCAACTGGCCCAGAAGTCGACCAATACTGGCCCTTCCGCCTGAAGCACGTCAGCTTCAAAGCTATCATCAGTCACGTTGACAATATGTTCGCTCATGCAATGCTCTCCTGTTGCCACTATTTTTCCTGTTTTTCCGACACAGTACGAGCCATCAGTGTCAAAACAGGTTAAAATTTGGTTCACTATTTGACTGAAAAAGCTTTCACATTGCAAGCCTCAATTCCAAACAAGAACACAATGACTGATACCACAAGCCTATCTGACATCCCTTTTTCATCGCTCGGTCTCCAACCGCCACTGCTCAAGGCACTTGAGGATCTGGGTTATCACTATTGCACGCCGATACAAGCCGAGGCGCTGCCGCTCGCCCTCACCGGTCACAATGTGGCTGGCCAGGCCCAAACGGGCACCGGTAAAACAGCCGCCTTCCTGCTCGCCACGCTCAATGACCTTTTGTGCATCCGGCCAATTGATGGACGCCGCCCGAATGAGCCGAGAGCCCTCATCGTCGCGCCAACGCGTGAGTTGGCCGTGCAAATCTATGATGACGCGAAGCAATTGGCTAAATATACCGACTTCAAAATTGGTGTCGTCTATGGCGGCACAGGCTATGAACAACAAAAGCAAATGCTCAAGGAAGGGGTCGATATTCTCATCGGCACAACCGGGCGCCTGATTGACTATTTCAAACAGAAAATTTTCTCTTTGGATGCCCTTGATGTGGTTGTTCTTGATGAGGCGGATCGGATGTTTGATCTTGGGTTTATCAAAGACATCCGATACTTATTCCGGCGCATGCCCCCTGCTCAAGACCGATTGAATATGCTGTTTTCGGCAACGCTATCGCAGCGCGTGATGGAGCTTGCCTACGAGCATATGGGCAATGTCATCAAAGTGCAAACGGCCACCGAAATCACCAACGCACGCATCCAGGAATGGCTCTATTATCCAAGCCAAGAAGAAGCCATCCCGCTGCTCATTGGCTTGCTGCGCCAGCAGAAGCCGGATCGAGCCATGATCTTTGCCAATACCAGACGACAGTCGGAAAAGATTTGGCGCTATCTGGTTGGTAATGGCTTTCAGGTTGGGCTTCTTACCGGTGATGTGCCACAGAAGAAGCGCTCCGCCTTGCTCCAGAAACTCAAAGACGGTCAGTTGTTGGCCTTGGTGGCCACCGATGTGGCCGCGCGCGGTTTGCATATAGAGGGCGTCAGTCATGTGTATAATTTCGATTTACCGGACAATCCGGAAGACTACGTACACCGCATTGGGCGCACGGCGCGGGCCGGAGCCACAGGTGTCGCGGTCAGTTTCGCCAATGAACATACGGCCATGAATTTACCCGCCATTGAAGAATACATCGGCTATGCCATCCCCACCGCACGGATGGACAGCGTGGCGCTTCCCGAAACGCTCTCACCGCCCAAGCCAGCCCCTCGTCGTCGTCCACGTTCACGTCCACGGTAGTGAAACATGGTGTTTGCGGCCATCGATCTGGGTTCCAACAGTTTTCACCTTTGTGTGAAAACGTCCGACAATGGGCAATGGCAAACATTGCTCGAACGGAAAATTCGCGTCCGTCTAGCGGCAGACCTGTGTCAGCAACCCACTTTGTCGGATCAAGCGATGGCAAGAATTTTCAAAGCGCTGGACAGTTTTGCCGAAGATTTGGCCGCTTGGCCACAAGCGAGAATTCGCGCTGTTGGCACCAGCGCCTTACGACGCGCGACCAACGGCGAAACCGTCGCCCACGCATTACGCGCCCGCTACGGCTGGCC
>RFGJ01000368.1 GCA_003696665.1 Gammaproteobacteria bacterium
AATTGTAGCATAGCTATTTATTGATCAGGATTGACCAGATCGTTCTCAAGCTCTTGGGCATAATGGCAATGAACCCATTGTTGATCTAAGTGCATTTCACGCGGTCGTTCCGCTCCGCATTTTGGTGTGGCGATGGGGCAACAATTGACATAGACACAAGCGTTTTCGGAGGCCGTGTCAGGGTTAGCTGCCATGACCGGAGAGTGGCGGCGCCACTGCGATTGTTCTATGTCTGGGCGAGTAGCAAGTTCAAGGATAAAGCGGGTATATGGATGCACTGGGTGTGCAAAGACAGCATCGACGGCGCCTTGTTCGACGACTACACCTTGGTACATCACGAGCACCTTATGCGCGATTTGATACACCGTCTGTAGGTTGTGGCTCACAATAAGAAAAGAAACATTGGTTTCTCTTTGTAGCTTGAGCAACAGATTCAGTATCTGAGCTTGAATGGACACATCGAGTGCAGAGAGTGGTTCGTCAGCCACAACGATATCTGGTTTTGTCAGCAGTGCACGTGCAATGGCAAGGCGTTGAATTTGGCCGCCGGACAACATGTGTGGGTAAAAATGGGCAACTTCTTGATCCAGGCCCACTTGCTGAAGTGCGTCCTTAACGCGTTCGTTCGCCTGGTTGGCATTTAATTTCAACAAGTGAATGAGCGGTAAGCGCAATGTTTCACCTACCGGTACGGCTGGACTGAAACTTGAACGTGGATCTTGGGCGATATAGCGAATTTTTTGCCTCAAAAGACCAATGGGATAGCTAAAAATGTCTTTCGAATTGAGTAGTATCTGGCCCTCATCTGGCCGGACAAGTCCTGTTATGATGCGGGCCAAAGTCGATTTTCCACTGCCGGTGTCCCCGACAATGGCCAGGGTTTCGCCCGCTGACAATTGAAAGCTGACTTTGTTCACGGCTCGGATGAGCCTATCTTTGATTTGAAATGTTTTGGACAGACTTGCTGCATTTAACAAAGGTGCATTCATGGTCGGTACTCAATCGGAAAATGACAGCGATAGCTGCGTTCACCCTCTACCGTATAAGTCGGCATTTGGCTGCAGGGACGTCCAGCTCGATGACAGCGTGGGCCTAGGGGACAGCCAGGCGGCAATTGCGTCAATGCAGGGATGGTTCCGGGGAGGGTTGGAACTTCTTGTAATCGATAAGATTTGTCAAACGAACGTTGACTGCTGTTCACCAGCGCCCTTGTATAAGGATGATAGGGGTGCTCAATGATCTCGTTTGTTGGCCCCTCTTCGACTAGATGCCCGCAATACATCACATACGTGATGTCGGTTAGTTTTTTTAGCAGTCCGAAGTCATGCGTAATGATGAGCATGGTAGTGTCGAGCCGACGATGAATGGTTTGCAGCAAATTGAGCATTTGTCGCTCAAGCATCATGTCGAGATTAGTGGTGGCTTCGTCGGCGATAAGGAGTTGCGGTTCCATGGCGATAGCGTTGGCGATAGCAACACGCTGGGCAGTTCCTTCTGTCAATTGGCGGGGAAAGGCTTTCAGTAAACTTTCATCATGGGGCAATCCCACATCATCGAGCAGGGCGTGACTTTTCTCTTTTAGTTGCTGGGCAGTCATCTTTGGGTGTTTCGCCTGAATGTGTTCATAAAATTGTTCGCCAATGGTTTTCAAAGGGTCAAGACTTTGAATGGGATCCTGAAAAATAAGGGCAGCATGCTTGCGAATCTCATCAACTTGCAGGCTGCCGTCGGCATTGATCAGTGAACGTCCTTTCCACTGGAAAAAGTCGACATTGACATTGGAGTGTTCAGGTAATAATCCGAGCACTGCGGCAGCCAAGACACTTTTCCCGGAGCCAGATTCCCCAATCAGCCCATGGATTCCCCCCTGCTTCAGACGAAAGACGACATCGTTGACGGGTTTTGACTCACCGTCAAGTGTCGGGAAGGAAACATTGAGTCCTCGCACATCTAATAACCATTGCGACATGGTTTAACCTCTTTGCCTTTCGATGGCACGCCGCACGCCACTGCCGACAAGATGAATGGCAAGTAGCGCGATGGCGAGCACAATGCCGGGCAGCCACACAAGCCATGGTGCTTGATACGCAAAGTTCTGTCCCGTGCCCAACATACTACCCCATTCCGGGAAATCGGATTGCGACAGAAATCCAAAAAATCCCAGCGTTGCCACATCAATGATAGAAAGTGTTGTCATGCGGGTACTTTCACTGACTACGGCTGGCAAGGCTGTTGGCAACACTTGACTAAAAATGAGCCGCATTGTCGGAGTACCGTCCATTTTCGCTGCAATCGCATAGGGGGCCTTCATTTGTTTGCGTATTTCTTGATGAAACACACGAAAAAATATCGGGGTGTAAGCGACTAAAAGTGCGACAAGCGCACTGCGCAAACCAAAACCTGTGAGCATCATGCTGATCAGTGCTAAGACCAGAGGTGGGATCGACTATAACGAATTGATGATGAAATCGGTGATCGCCGTCGCGACACGCCCCAGACGAATCACGAGGAAAGTGGCGATACTACCGAGCAAAAAAGCCCCCATAATGGCGGTTGCCGCCAGTCCCAAAGTCACCCGACCGCCAAGCAAAATACGCGAAAACTGATCTCGACCAAGTTCATCTGTTCCCAACAAATGCCTTAATTCACCATGTGGCTCCCAAGCTGGCGGGAGTAAGACCTGTTCTGGAAACTGTTTGAGCGGAGAATAGGGCGCCAGAAATGGTGAGAGCAGGATGAAAGTGAGGATAAGAGACAACAGCAACAAACCGAACATCGCTTGATTGTCACGCTTGAACCATTGCCAAACTTCATTGGCAGGTGAGCGGACTTCGATTTCCCCGTATTTGTTGATGTAAGTGCTCATAAACGCCGCCGTTCAGGATCCCAAAAATGTTGTAACAGTTCGGTGATGGAATTGAGTACAAGGACAAATATTCCGAACAAAATGATGAGTCCTGGTATTGTCTGAGTCTCTTGTTTCTTGACCAGTTCAACCAACCATGAGCCGACACCCGGCCACAGGAATAGTGTCTCGACAATAATCAAATTTGACACCAATAACGCGAATTGAACTCGCAACCCCTTTAACACTGGGAACATTGCATTTGGCAATAGATGCCCCCAGATCAATTGACGTTGCGTGATACCCCGAGCCTTGGCCACCAAAATAAACGGCATCTGGCTGATGCGCTCCATTTGTGCCCCGAATTCTTGAAGCAAATAAGCTGTTGGTGCCAGCGCCATTACAGAAACCGGGAGCACGAGGTGGGTGATGGCATCCCAGATGATTTCCCATTTATGTTCTGGATGAGAAAGTATGGCATCAATCAGGGCAACACCTGTGACGGATGGCACCTCATACACCCATGAAAGTTCACCACCCAAGGGTAGCCAACCAGCTTGCGTGGCAGCGGTCATCAACAAAATTTGGCCTATCCAGAATACAGGCAAAGACATCAGAATACCGGTAATCAATTCAGCATGGCGACGTCGTTGTTGATATTTCTGGGCGGCAAATGTCACGGCTAAAGGCAGTCCAATTGCCCAAGCCACCATCGTGGCCAAGACCAGTAGAATCAAGCTAGATGGTAGTCGCTCAAGAAATTCCGAAAGTAACGGTCGGCCGTCAAGTGTGTAGCCAAGGTGACCGGACAGCACTTCGCGTAGAAATTGCCAAGCTCGACCAAATATGCTCTCGTCGTCGGTGTGCTGCAGATTTTCGTGGACGAAGAAAGCCACCACGATCAAGCCTGCGAGCAAAGCCAATCGTTGCAAGAAAGCTTTTGGCAGTTGACTCATGGCTTTTTCCGCGTCCTCGTAATTTTCTTAAATAGAATCCGACCAGAGGCAGAATGACGAATGCCTTTTATGCTGGCTTGATGTGCCACATAACGATTGGCACTGACCAGGGGGTACCACGGCAAGTCTTGCACAAACAGCCGCTGTGCCTCAACAAGGTAGCGCTGTCGTTCCTCATGGACAGTTGTTTGACGGGCTTTTATCAACAGTCTGTCAAAATCAGGATGACACCATAATGCTCGATTGGTGCCACTCGTTCGACCATCACAACTGGCGATGGGATACAAAAAGTCCACAGGGTCCATGTTGTCTGCTCGCCAACCCATGATAACAGTGTCGTATTGACCAAGATTGAGATGGCGAAGCAACGCGGTCCATGGCAGCGCCTTGATTTTGGCTTTCACCCCAATTTTTGAGAGATCATAACGAATCAGTTGAGCGGTTTGCAGCGGGTTTGGGTTATAGGAGCGCTGTACATCCGGTACCACGATCTCGAATTCGCGGCTGAAATCCCATCCAGACGCCCTGAGAAGCGTTTTGGCACCAACAGGGTCAAGCGTGATATCGACAACCGGCGCAAAACCAAAAAAGTTTTCTGGCAACAGACCACGAGCCACCTGACCCGTACCGTTGTAGACAATATCGACCAGCCGTTGTCTGTCAACCGCCATCGCAAGCGCTTTGCGTATTCTTGGGTCTGAAAACCGCGGCTTTAGCACATTAAATGCCCAGTATGAAATGCTGTTGTCCGAAAATTCAGACACTTTAATTTGCGGTGTTTTTTTCAGGGTCAGCAATTGTCTTGGCTGAGGCTGCGACATCAGATCGCATTCGCCTGTCATGAGCCGACCCAAGCGCACAGCGGGGGATGGGCTTACGGCAAAGACCAACTTCTGAAAATAGGGTGGATCTCCCCAGTAGCGTTCAAACCTTTGATACCGTAGGTAAAACCCCGATTTGTGGCTCGTCATTCTAAATGGGCCCGTGCCAATGGGTTGGTCATCAAACAGGCGACGGTTGCGCATCCGAAAGTCCGCATATTCAGCGGACTGGATGATAGCAAAATCCATGCTTAACAGGGTGAGAAAGTTAGGCAACGGTTTTTCAAGAACGAATTCAACAGTATAAGGGTCAATTTGGACAATATCTTTAAGCACCTGATGGAGCCGATTGGTGTGAAAATAAGGATAATCGGCTGAACCAACATTGTGAAAAGGATGTTGGGAGTCGAGCTGACGCTGAAAACTGAAGACAACGTCTTGTGCGTTCAATGAGCGAGAAGGTTGGAACCCCCAACCGTGATGAAACTGAACATTTTTTCGAAGATGAAAAGTGTAGTGTTTTTGATCTGGTGAAATCGACCAGTGGGTGGCCAGCTTCGGCCGGAAACGTCCGCTTGTTTGATCGTACGAGATCAGCGTTTCATAAATGATGTCAACTGTGGCATCAAATGACAGGCTGCCGGTGGCTTGCTGTGGGTTGAGCGTTGCTGGCGAACCCTCAAAGCAATAAACCAACGTCTTCGTGCGCAGTGTGTTGCTGTTCGGCTGGCACCCGAGCAAGACAACGGTAGACAGTACGACAGCAGCGAGTAATCGACAAGGTTTCATAGCATATGGACGAGGAATCCAGCCGAGACCTGAACAGATGAGCACAGTATAACTTGGCTTCCCGCAGGATGCACTGGCTGTCTTTTCATTTGTCCGATTGAAGAATCTTGTACTTTCTTATGTAGCCACGCAACTGATCATAGGTCAGTGAAAGCAATTCGGCGGCCTTTTTCTGGTTGTATTGCGCGGCTGCC
>RFGJ01000369.1 GCA_003696665.1 Gammaproteobacteria bacterium
CTCGCGGGAGAGCCATGAGGCGACGAAGCGGCGAATGCCTTTCGGGGTCTTTCGCTTGGACGGGTTGGCGTCGAGCCACAGACGCATCTTCCGCAACTCGGCCAGAACGTCTACGCCGGGAACGGCAGCCCGCCACTCGGTCAGATCGTCGTTGGTGACGAGGTAATCGTTTCCGTTTTTGAGAGGAAGAGCGATTTTTTCCGTCGGCGCGGAAATTCGTTCCGCACATACGGTTTTATCTCTTCTGTTCTGTTCTCTTCTATTCTCTTCTATTCTAGGGGTACTCTGTGCGCACATCTGGCGACCCTGGGCGGAGCGTGTGAACACACCGTGCTCACAAGATGCGTAGTTTGTGTGCTGGTTGCCCCCAGTCTGGCCCTGGTTTGTTTTGCCGAGGAACCGGCTGGTATACCTGTCCGCACGGCTGGCCATTTTAGGGCAAGCGTACCTGCTTCCTGCCTTTTCAAGCAGAACGATTTGGGCCATATATTCAAGAGCTTCCACAACACGGCTCTCGCCCATACCGAGGTCGGCGGCTATCAGCTCTTCGTCATCTTCAAGCTCAAACCCAGTATCATTGACGTCGACATGCGCAGCGATCCTTTCGAGGATATACCAATAGAGGCCGTATCCTTCTGCGCCGAATTTCATCCTCAGCTTTCTGAGTTTCGGGTCGGTTGCTGCGAAGGAATCGTGCTTGAACCATTTCATTCGAGCCTCCTGTCCAGATAGCCGAGTTGTTCCAGTGTGTCTGCAACCTCACCGGCATCCTTGCAACCTGTGGTGTGCCAGTTTCGGTTTGCGAGCTCCCCAAGCCAATCCTTCTGCTCATCGCTGAGCCGGCCCCCTTTTACCCGTTTCAATTCGATCACCGTTCCGACCTTGCCGCAGCAGACGGAAACAAGCAAGTGAGGGGCGCCCTTCTTGACGCCCTGCACCTCGCCCCCCCCCTTCAGCCCAGTGTGACGTCCCCATTAGTGACGTGGCATCAGCCCAGGCCGAAGTTATCGAGCAGCCGGGGGAGGCGGTGCGATACTCCTGTTGCTCGGTAGGGCATGCAGGTGCTTCCATGACCATACCTCCGCGGCCAATCACGACCTTCAGGGAAGTTCGCAAGAACTATCTCAAACCGCATAACTAAGTTCTTGCACTAGATACTTTATAGAAAACATCTTTCCCTTTACTTTACATCTTTTATA
>RFGJ01000370.1 GCA_003696665.1 Gammaproteobacteria bacterium
GCCTCTTTCCTCCCCTTGCCAAAGACGGCGCCCGCCTGCGTGGGCGCGAACGCAAACGCGCCATGGCCGCCCGGGCACTGGCCGCGATGGAGACCTGGGTACAGACCCTTTTCACGCTTCGGAGCCGACAACCTGCCCCGACCGCATGAGGGGCCCACATGACCTCTCCTCGAAGGAGCCCCGTACGCCTTTACCGCATCCTCCCAGAAGAACATATATGGAGCGGCAATCATGTTTGACTGGGAACAGAGAATGTGCGGACCAGCCGGGAGTGTTCAAAGAACGCCTCCAGAAGCAATTCCAATGCGGCCCTTGGCCGATCAACACCCGGCATCGGGTAGAATGCCAGAAATTTCACGAAAGTGGGAACTTATTTGTGCAAAATGACCGTCTCAAGATAGTCACCAAATATGCTGGCAACAAATATCAATATGGGCAAGACAATGAGAGATGCGCCAGTCATCAAAAAGACGGCCTTTCTTACCTGACCATCTTGGAAAAATTCTCTCAAGGAAACCCCCTGCTTGTCGGCAAGCATTAAAAGTGCCACCCACAGAAACATTCCTGCTGACCCCAGGATGGTTGTTGCAATGATACAACTGCCAGACATGCTTCCTTCCCTTCCTTGTTCTTTCTGTACCATCAGAAGAGAGTCGGTAGCACAAGGGAAAGCAGGGGATGCCTGAACGCAGTCCCCTGCCACTCAAGCCCCCTTCCTCAGCTGTTGTTGCTCAGCGCTCTCGACGCAACATATTCAGCTGCTATGAATGCGGCCGTTGAGAGCACAAATACCGCAAGACCGACGCCAGTGCCTGCCGCAACACCAATAAGAGCGGCACGCCCTATGGTTGCTCCAGCCTGTACTGCCAAACGAAATGCGTATCCTCCAGCTCCCAAGAAACCTGCCGTCGCTGCAGCTGCGGCCGCATCGCCCGCACTCGCTCCCGATACCCAGTCAATCTCCTCCACCGTCAGCTCGCGGATGGCAGGTGTGGTAGCGGCAATGGCTCGCCATGCACTTCAACGGTGATCTTCCCCCGCCTTTCCCACCATTCTCCTCGCTTACAAATTTGAGATATTGAAGATGAAAATTGCTCATCTCCCCTGAAAGCCAGTCAGTTCATTGTCCTGTCATCGCGCTAATCACCATTTCCCCTACACCACGCCCCACCATTAACCCAAAAGCAGGAGCCAAAAGCACAACCAGTGAAACGAGAACAACAAGAAACTTTTTTTTCTCACGGTCTGACAAAACATCGCGGATTGTGAGTCCGTGATCTCTCAGTACCAGCGCAAGCAGGACCCAACCCGCTACTGCGAATCCACCAAGCAGGGCTGTAACCATCATGGAAACCAACACCACCCCCGGCTCAGTCATTCTCTTTCCCCTCTCCACCTGTTGCCGCATCGACTCCA
>RFGJ01000371.1 GCA_003696665.1 Gammaproteobacteria bacterium
CTTTTGTCTTCAAAGCGATTCTCAAAATAGTCGGAAAGTGTTAACGAGTCGCCAAAGACTTCGGTGAAATAACGCAATCGTGGCGCAACGATTTTCCAGTTCAGGTAAGCCCCAATGACCAGTCCGAAGCCGATCATGGCTTCACTCAGGCCACGTGCGTAAATCGCGCCCGGCAATCCGAGCAACAGCCATCCGCTCATATCCGAAGCGCCTGCGCTCAGCGCCGCCACAGAGCCGGTCAAACGGCGCCCACCGAGGATATAGTCACTTAAATTCGCCGTTTTTCTCCAGGCATAAATGCCGATGGCAAGCATCCCCACCAAATAGACAAGAAATGTCACCAACGTTGGCGTGGTTAAAGTCATTGTCCCTCCCCCAATGTTCAAGGCTCACACGCTTTATTCAAAATAAGCCGCCAAAAATTGCTCAAACGGCATTTGTGCTTGAGATTCTACTTCTTCAAATTTATCGCGCGCAGTTTGCGTCACCTTTTGCATATCTCGACAAAAACTTCCTGTATATTTCATTCGCTCAATGGCCGACGTTGCCGCCCGACTCAATTGCAAAAAGCCTTCGACATGGCTACCACAATTTTGAACCACCGCCAACGCTTGTGCAGACAATGTCTCGTCTGGCCTGTTTACCATAGACGCCAATTCGGCCAAGCTTTCGGTGTAATTCAGCGACTGAGTGACGGCCCATGGCTGCCTTTCCAAGTACTCAGCGACCTTCAACAATTCGTCGAAGATACGCTGCCCTTCTTCGACAAGCCTAACTTCTCTGTTTTCCCGCCATAACGTCAATTCTTCCTGTCGACCCGACTCGACAACGCGACGCAAGTTGTCTTTGTTCTCACCAATTTCTCGACACGACAGCGCCGGACTGTCGTTCAGCGCGCACCATAACAGAAAACAGTCCAAAAAGAGCACTTGTGCCTTGCTAATGCCGAGTGGTGCAAACGGATTGAGATCAAGCGCGCGCACTTCGACGTATTCGACACCGGCCCGCGTCAGCGCTTTCGCCGGACGCTCCCCCGACCGTACCGTACGCTTAGGACGAACGGACGCATAAAACTCATTTTCAATTTGTAGGATATTCGCATTCAACTGCCGATATTCCCCATCAACAACCACGCCGATCTTTTGGTAAAGCGGTTCTGGCGTACGAATGGCGGCTTCGAGCCCCGCAATATAGGTATCCACGCTGTTGTAACTAATATTCAGCGCCGTCTGGGCGTTATTGACATAACCAATGTCACTCATGCGCAGGCTCGTGGCATAGGTTCCATAGCGAGTGCTTTCGGACAGTCGCGCCAGTCGAGACGGCCGCTCCTTCAGGAAGCTTTGACATATCGACGGGGAAGCGCCAAACAAATAAACCAGCAACCACTGATGACGAAGGAAATTTCGGATCAACCCCATATAACCATGGGAGCGAACGCTTGAAAAAGGCGCTTCCGACATCGCCGGGTAACGCCAACGCCAAAAGTCGTCATCGATAGAAAGGTTATAATGCACGCCAGCAATCATTTGCATGGTTTTGCCATAACGGTAGCCAAGCCCGGTGCGGTAAATTTCCTTCATCCGTGCAATATTCGAGCGCCCAAAACGCGCAATCACAATATCCTGTTCAGAAGGAATGCACGCAGGCATGGAACCATTCCACAGAATCTCACCTTGCGGACGAATCGCCTGGTAAAACCAGATGTGCAAATTTGCCAAAAATTCTAATAAACCGTTCACATCGTCAACGAACGGCGGGGTGATCAGCTCGGGCAAAGTCTCCGCATAGTCCAAAGTGATATAGGGATGTGTCAGCGCTGGGCCCAATGACTCCGGGTGTGGAGTTTTGGCAATATCGCCTGCGGCATCGACGCGTAAAGCCTCGCGTTCAATGCCGCGTGTCAACGATATTTTATCCGGAAAGCGCATACCAAAATCCGCGTTACCCAACCCAGACGCGGGCATTACGGAACATACGCATCCACGGACTGTCTTCGCCCCAGTCAGTGGGTGCCCAGCTCATTTGTACGGTCCTAAACACGCGCTCAGGATGCGGCATCATAATGGTGACGCGCCCATCTTCATTACAAAGTCCCGTAATCCCCTGAGGGGAACCATTTGGGTTAAAAGGATAGGTTTCAGTCGGACGCCCGTGGTTGTCCACAAACCGCATCACAACGCCCTTGTCAACCGCCGACGCTAGGTGTGCCTCCGAAGTGAATTCTGCCCGACCCTCACCGTGAGAGACGGCAATTGGCAAACGAGCCCCCGCCATCCCCTGTAACAGCACCGAACGAGACGGCAGAATTTCAACCAATGACAGCCGTGCTTCAAACTGTTCTGAGCGATTGCGTACAAATCGTGGCCAATGGTCAGCCCCCGGAATGAGCTGCTTCAGGTGGGCAAGCATTTGGCAACCATTGCAGACGCCTAGC
>RFGJ01000372.1 GCA_003696665.1 Gammaproteobacteria bacterium
CTACATCACTGACCCAATAATCTTCCACAGTATACGTTTTATAATACGGTATTTGCTTACTACCCGAAATTCGAGATTCGTACTTATGAACTATTCCCCCAACCAAAAATTGTGTAGCGAATCTAATAATTCGTTTAAAGCGCTGTCCTACAATAACCCATTGCTCCCCAAGCGGTAGCTTGTGAAGATTATTGATAATAAATTGCCTTATTCGCCCATATCTTACCTCCCGTATTCTCCTTTTCTCAGCCTGTTCAATTTCCCGTGTTGCTTGTAACCCTAAGATTTGTACATAAGAAAAATATTTTTCTAGCATCGATTTAAGTTCAATAGCATTATATTCTTTGACATGATATGGATTCCAGGGAGACTCTAGAGGAAAAAGTCTTAATTTTTTATTGGGTGTTGACAGTATCAATACTCCGTCTTTAGACAAAATGCGATGAGCCTCATTTAAGAAAAAATTCACCTTTTCAATATGCTCAATTACTTGAAATGAAACGGCTATATCAAAACTGGAATTTGCAAAAGGCAGATTGGTTACATCGGACACACAAAAACCTAAATTATCTTTCTGATTCTCAAGTGGTAATGCATAGCCTGCTCGATCCACGCCAACAACAAATTCTCCTGTATTCGCCAGAAATTCTGTACCATAGCCAGTGCCACAACCCAAATCAATTACCCGTTTTTGTGCAGAATAATGATTGAAAACAAATTGGTAAGCCGCTTGATGCCGTAAGTACATCAAATAATCATCAATTGTCTCATATTCTGACGGTTTACGTACCTTTAGTCTCTCTGCCATTGGGGTCTCTCTTTGATGAAACATTCCCGTGACAAATACAAATCCTTACAGATTATAACTCACGGTTCGCTCAAATTTTTCCCAGTTCAGAAAATTTGGGTCACGGGTGATGAGTTTTATCGTCAAATTTAAGATTGCTACCGACAGAAATGATTAATGGTCAAGTTAAAACCCAAATTTTTCTCTGGCCTGATGCTCAAGCGTCAGGCTGAACCGCTCAAGGACGTTAATTGAACTTTACAAAATAAATACCCAATAAAGACAGAAAGTAGTAAGATAGCGTCAGGAGGTGTAAATACCGAAAAGACGTTATCTATCTTTGACACAGGAGCAGCGCACGGGACTGGAGGAGGCGCGTGATCACCACTGCAAAGCGCACATAAGGGAGAAGGCCGCAGTTCTACCTCTCAAACAGGCGGTATCCAACTTCCTGAACCAGTTTCAAGATGGTTCTGATGAGTTGCTCCGCTATATCGGCGTATTAGGTATTCAATTTGTAAAAGAGCATAAACGTCCTGAAAACGACCTATTTAGGGTGCTTCAACGTCTGTAAGCCGTTCAGTCCGGTGTTTTTAACGCTGGGCCAAGCGGATAATATTTTCATTAAGGGCATTGGTCACAAGTTACGGACATTCAAATTTTGTCAAGTGTATCAGATTTGGTCGAAAAATTGGCAAAAACGCCCATTCAATCTTGGCGGGTGAAGCAGTTGCTCTATCAACACACAAATTTTTGTGACAAATTGGCCTGATATTGGCTCACAATAATGTTGTTTTGCCCCGAAATTTTAAGGTTTTGATGTGATTTTGCCATTGACAACCGCTGAAAAACCTTAAGAAAAACCTTAACTTGTAACCGATGCATTAAGGGTCTATCATAGTATCAATAGGCCAGAAACATAACATATAGTGATATGTTCTAATTGTCATACGCCAAGACATCGTTCCGCATAGCGCGCTTTTTAACAACGTAAGAACCGCCAAGACATCGTGCCGACTCTGGCCAGGGTACGGCTGGTGGCTATCCCCCAGTGTACCAACCGACCAATCCTCCACTGGGATGACGAATTTGCCGCCGTCTCATTCCGTCGTTCCGGGCAGGAAAGCACCGGTTCCCGTAGCGGGAAAGGATGGGCTACCAGCAACTTTCGTTGAGGTGCATCCGGTGCCCCATCATAGACCCGCAACCAAGCCTTCTGACCGGAGCACAGTTCCAGCGTGGCCCAAACCCCTTGCCCCACCTCCGCTTTTGGGACCGGCCAGGAGACATTCAAGACCCGGATGGTCCGGTCTTCCTGAACTCGCCGGATGAAGTGGACCCGCCCGGCATAGAGCGGGATACGCCCGGAGGGGAGGAAGAAATCGGGGGGCAACCGGTGTTCTGCCTCCACCTGGTGCACTTCCTGAGGAGTGCGCCCCTCCATCTGGGGATGGGGGCGGCGCCGATAGGCCTGGAAGAACCAATCCCCTCGTTGGTTGACTTCTTCCAGGGAAGCCAGATAGGTGTCTTGCCAGACGTGGGAGTTGTAATCCTGGTGGAAGCGCTCAATGAACCCCTGGCTTTCCGGCTCTCGCAGGGCGGAAAAGACCAGTTCGGTACCGACCATCAAGGCCAGACGAACCAGTCGTCCCAGGACATAGGGATGGGTGTGTCCGCCACTGAAACACCCTTCGTTGTCCACCTGGGTGTAAGTGGGAATACCGATAGTCTTCCAGACGTGGACGGCAAATTCACACGCCTCCTGAGCACGCCGGTGGGCATAAGCCCGTCCGGTGGGGTAGCGGGTGCCAACCTCCAGAGCGTTGAAACAGGCCACAGCCTGACCTCCCTGCAGGAAATGAGGCACAATGTCTATCTGGACGAGGGTATGAGGCCCTATGGTTTGCAAGCGAGGGAGGGGAGTGGCGGGTTGGACATCGCGACGAGGACGGGTCATCCCCGCTTCCTGCAAGACCCGCTCAATCGTCCGGCGACTGGGAAGAGGCGAAATGCCATTATCCTTTAAGCGGGTGCGTACCGCCGAACTGCCGATGTACTTCAGACCTTGTCCGGTGGACGCCTGGGCTTCCAGTTCGCTGCGGGCCTCCCGAATGGCCTGGCGAACCGGTTCGGGAAGACGACGAGAGAGGTGCTTGGGGCGTCGGGAACGGCTTTTCAGCCCCTCCCATTCTTCTTCCCGAAAGCGCCGCCGCCATTTTCGGACCCAGCGTTCGGAACGCCCCAGAGCCTGAGCCACCTCACCCACCGAGCGGCCGGCGCGCAAAAGATGAATAGCCCTTTGGCGCTCGTGAACCAGAGCATCCGTGTCCATAGGAGGCCTCCTTTCTGGGTGATTCCCCCTATAGGATACACGGTTTCCGGCACGATGTGTTGGCGATAAATTTGTTAACGTGCGGAACGATGTCTTGACGGACTTATCGCTTTATCCGGAACGATGTATTGGCATACGACATCTAATTTCTAAAAGTGCCTAAAAAATGAGCGAACCTTGAGTTATAATGTTCAAAATTTTGCTTTGCTTGCCTTGGAATCATAATTTATAACGTTATTAGCGATTTCAAGGCCGTTGTTCCGATGATCCCTGTCCGATTTGGAATATGGGACATAAACCATCCTAACACTTTTAAGTTCACAAGGCAAAAAAGATTGCCAATCTGAAAAAATCAGACTGGCAATCAAGAACATTTCTCCACTCTTTGCGTATTTGCACAACGGAAAAGCTACATTAACCGCAATAAATCTTATTGCCAGGATTCTACAACAAGATAAATCACAAAACTTTTTAATTTGTCACGAGCTCTTCCAATTTTGACTAAAAATCCCACAGTAACACTAGAGATATTTTGGACTTTAGACAAAAA
>RFGJ01000373.1 GCA_003696665.1 Gammaproteobacteria bacterium
AGGTAAGCATGTGCAGCAAGTTTTGGGCTCAAATTAACAATGCGAAGCGGGATTACATCAATTGCCGCGTTTGCATCTTTTGCCACAACATCAAACAACCTGCTGTAGTGTTTCTTTGACACCAGAAACACTTTGAACACACAACAGATTGATTTGCTTTTCAAAGTGGCGCGGGATATCCCAGCGTCACCCCAAGTAAGACAATCATTATCCCAAGCACGACCATCAGCTTCACGGCATGTCTAACCGAGATAGCAAATAACTTTCTTATCACTTTGACGTCCCCCTGCTTTTGAAGTGTCGGGCATTCATGTGCTTAGATAGTAAGACAGATTGGGTTATTGGCCTCGCTCATGCTTCCTATCCTGCGTCCATAAACCGAAACCAAGCGCCAGCGATTTCGTCATACAAATCACACCACCCTTGTGTTTGTGCCAACGGCTCAACTGGCGGATGATCGACAAACTCGTCCATCACAATGTCCCATGCCAACATGTCCTCATAGTCAATCCATTCATTCGATACATCCGTGCCGCACGCATTGATAAAATCCCTGATCCGAAAGCGAAGGTCGTCCGGCAATCTTGCATCGACACCAAGAAACTGAAGAAAGCCCGGATCGAGCAATGTCGCAAATCGATCTGGAAGCTCATTGAATGGAAAAAGGTGCCTTTTGATGACCCACACTTGGCATAATATTTCGGTGAAAGGGTTGCCGTCACCAATCAAATCAACCAGCATCTTCGTTGACGCATGCGCCAGCAAATGCGCTTTCACCATACGGTTGACATTATCACCATTGGCCCGCAACGGATGGTTTGGCGGCAACCATTCAAAGCGCACGCGACTGGGCTTGGTGCCGCTCGGCAAGCGAGTTGCTGCTAGCACAGCCAATTGATTACGAACAAATACTTTTTGCACCAAAACGCCGTCGCTGGCCAATCGCTTCGCCGCCACTTCAGGCACCCTCGCCAAAAGCTCATAACGCTTTTGGTTGTACCAATGCGTAAAGCGATAGGCGAATTCATAAAGCACATCACGTTCCGGTACTCGCTCGCCTCGCAACGGCACATGCGAATAGCTCGCCGCTATCTTGGCCCGCTTGTAATCCTCAAGCCCTTTGGGCGTCAATGTTCCATCTTCACGCACCGATCGCTTGTGCGTCCAAAAATGCAAATACCCGACGCGCACACAGACTCGATGCTTGCGTTCTTCAACCAGCCGGACTATCGGGCTTGATTCCGTCATATGCCATTCTCCACCAATTCTCCAGATTGCAGCGCCTTGATGCGCACGGTCAGTTCGGCAACTGCGGGCTCAATTTGCGGCACAGGTATGGCTCGATCAACCTCTTGCTTCACCAAATAGGCGCATACAGCAAACTCTGGTTTAGCCACGATAGTGCGAATTTTAAATGCCGGTTAAATCCCGCTTGCTGCTTTGGATACCTTACTTTCGCAAAGAAAAACAAAATAACTGACAGCACTCCGACAAATGGATTTCACCCTACCGCTTTTTGACTGACGAACAAAATGCTGCCGGTACCGCCCAGCCAATGCCAGCAACGTCAACCAGCACGCGGCACCACCGCCACCACCAGATGAACCACCTGTATTACCAGTGTTGTTGTTATTGCCGCCGCCTGATGACTGTTCGTCGTCATCGTTAATCATCAACACCGTTGGCACAAAGCCA
>RFGJ01000374.1 GCA_003696665.1 Gammaproteobacteria bacterium
ACCTCTGACTTCGTATGGCTTCCTTCAGACCCTGCCGTTGGCCCGCAAGGCCCTTGCCATTCGGATTGTCTTCCCCTCAGTCGGGGCGACGCAGGCTTCTTTCAGCCTGCCGGGTTTGCCAGCCTCGCTGGGCAAACAAAAAAGCCCCAGTCATATGGGGCTTTTGAAGCTGGTGCCGAGGGCGAGACTTGAACTCGCACGACCGAAAGGCCACTAGCACCTGAAGCTAGCGCGTCTACCAATTCCGCCACCTCGGCAAGTGGCGCGTAATATAAATGTGTGTCGATTCGATGTCAACATACCGCTCTAATTTGGTATCATTCAGGGTTTGCAGCTGCTTGCTTAGCACGCATGTGATGCCAACCGCCATCAGCAAACTTAAACGAATTTTCATAGTGTCTTAGCGGCTTTGGTCATGTCTCCCGTACCATGGCGTGCTAAACTATGCCGCGTTTGCACCAAAGAGAGAGGTTCTGCGCCTCATGTTCACTGGTCTTATCGAAGCCACCGGACGCATTACAGCCATTCAGCAACATGGGCAAGGCGTCCGTGTGCGAGTTGAAAGCCAGCAGCTGGATTGGCACGACGTGAAAATTGGGGACAGCATTGCGGTCAACGGTGTTTGCCTGACGGCGGTCGTGTTACACCCTCAGGGAATGGAAGTTGATGTTTCTTCAGAAACGCTTGACTGCACACTGTTCGGCACCTATGCGCCCGGCCAGATGGTGAATCTGGAAAAGGCGCTGCTGCCGACAACTCGTTTGGGAGGGCATTTCGTCACCGGTCACGTCGATGGGGTCGGAACCGTCGAACGCATTGAGCAAAGTGAAGAAGATTGGCAACTTTATGTCACGCCACCCAAAAACTTGGTGCGCTATATTGCCCCCAAGGGGTCCATCACCATCGATGGGACCAGTCTGACGGTCAACGCCTGGCATGGCCAGGCTTTTCGGTTGACGATAATCCCGCACACCCGGGCGTCAACCATCATAGGCACTTATCGAACCGGGCAACGCGTGCATATTGAAGTCGATATCATCGCACGCTATTTAGAACAACTGGTGCGACCACCGTCGGAAGACACAATGTCCGCCGAAAAGCTACGACTTTGGGGCTATGAAGACATTCGCCGAACGTAAGAGGCCAGAATGAATACAATTCCAGAAATCATTGAAGACATCCGCGCTGGAAAAATGGTTATCATCATGGACGACGAAGACCGCGAAAATGAAGGTGACCTAGTGATGGCCGCCGAATTGGTTCGTCCGGAAGACATTAACTTTATGGCCAAATACGGTCGCGGCCTGATCTGCCTGACGCTCACAAAAGAGCGTTGCGAGCAACTGAACTTGCCGCTCATGGTAAGAAATAACGGAACACGATATAGCACCAACTTCACGATTTCCATTGAGGCTGCCGAAGGGGTCACCACCGGAATTTCAGCGGCTGACCGGGCGCACACCATTCGCACTGCGGTCAAAAAGGACGCCAAACCGAGCGATTTGGTGCAGCCTGGGCATATTTTCCCATTGATGGCCCAGCCCGGCGGTGTGCTGACTCGCGCAGGCCATACTGAAGCCGGTTGCGATCTTGCTCGACTGGCGGGCCTGGAACCCGCCGCGGTCATAGTGGAAATCCTCAATGAAGACGGCTCAATGGCACGACGACCCGATCTGGAAGAATTTGCCAAACGACATGGCCTCAAAATTGGCACCATTGCCGATCTGATTGAATACCGGGCCATGCACGAACGCACGGTCAACAAAATCGGTCAATGTTTATGGCCAACGCCGTACGGTGAGTTTATCCTGCACACCTTCCGCGATGAAATCGATGGACAATTGCATTTCGCGCTGACCATCGGCACCATCGAACCCAATACGCCAACATTGGTGCGCGTCCACATGAGTGATTTTTTTGTCGATCAGCTGCATGGTCGACGTGACCGGGAACCGAGCTGGTCCATTGAACAGGCGCTTGCTCGAATTGCACAAGAAGGACGAGGCGTGTTGGTCGTTCTGACCGGAGGCGATACCACCGAAGGTTGGGCTGCCAACCTTGAACGCTGGCAACAGGAAGATGCCGGCCATAGCCAGCTTCGTCCTAATCCACAAGTGGGCAGGCGCACCGTGGGCATTGGATCTCAAATATTGACCGCGCTTGGCGTTCATAAAATGCGCCTGCTCAGCGAAGAAAAACATTACTACGCATTGTCCGGCTTCAAACTTGAAGTCGTTGAATTTGTCAGTCATAAGGAGTCAAACAATGAAGGTCATTGAAGGTGCTCTCGTCGCCAGCCCAAACACCAAATTCGCGATTCTCGCAGCTCGTTTTAATAGTTTTGTCGTGGACAGCTTGGTGGCTGGAGCGCTTGATGCACTGCGTCGCCACGGCGTGGCTGACGAGCAAATCGAACTCATCAAGGTCCCTGGTGCCTTTGAAATGCCACTGGCTGCCCAAAAAGTTGCCTTGACCAAAAAATATCAAGCGATTATTGCACTTGGTGCAGTGATACGCGGGGGGACACCGCACTTTGACTATGTCGCTGGCGAATGTACTAAGGGGCTGGCACAGGTGTCGTTGAACACGTCTGTCCCCATCGCCTTTGGCATACTGACCACGGATACCATAGAACAAGCCATTGAGCGAGCCGGCACCAAAGCTGGCAATAAAGGTGCCGAGGCCGCTATCACGGCGCTGGAGATGGTGAATTTGCTGGAGCAGCTATGAGTACACCAAGGACACGCCACAAAGCACGCAGGCTGGCTGTTCAGGCCCTATATCAATGGCAGTTGGCCGGTGAAAATATCGGCGAAATTGAGCAGCAATTTCTTGAGGATAATGGCGATACAAATTTCGATCGCGACTACTTTCATCAATTGCTGCATGGTATTCCTGCAAAGCTCGATGAGATTGACGCAGCGCTCACCCCACATATGACGCGCGCCATCGAAAGCGTCGACCCTGTAGAACGTGCCATTTTACGCCTTGCCTGCTGGGAATTGTTGGCGCGACCGGACATTCCTTACCGAGTGGTCATCAATGAAGCGATAGAATTGGCCAAAACATTTGGGGCCACAGACGGGCATAAGTTTGTCAATGGGGTGCTGGATAAAGCAGCGGGCAAGCTACGAGCCATTGAAGTTAGCGCGACACGCAAGTTATGACATGCTGAAACGATGCGTGAATTTGAGTTGATTGACAAATATTTTTCACCGCTGTCCACTGGTGGCCGTGGCGTCAGTCTCGGTATCGGCGATGACGCCGCCATACTGAATGTGCCGGACACCCATCAATTGGTCGTCACGACTGACACGCTCGCCGCCGGAACCCATTTTTTTCATCACGATAATCCCACGGATGTCGCATGGAAAGCCGTTGCCGTCAATGTGTCTGATTTAGCGGCCATGGGTGCCCGCCCTCTTTGGCTGACCTTATCCATCACGCTACCAGATGCGGAAGAAACTTGGCTTTCGCGTTTCGCTCAAGGATTGAAGGAGGCGCTGACGTTTTACGATTTGGCCCTAGTGGGGGGCGACACCGTGAAAGGCCCCTTATCCATCTCAGTCACTGCCTTCGGTCAGGTGCCAAAAGGACAGGCGTTGACAAGAAGCTCAGCCAAACCGGGCGACTGGATTTTTTGTACGGGAACGCTTGGCGATGCGGCCGCAGGTCTCGCCCTGTTGACGAAAAAATTGCGGACAGATGAATCTAGCCAAGACTATTTACTCGAACGTTTTCGACGACCAGCGGCGCGCGTTGCGGCCGGGATCGCGTTGCGGCATATTGCCTCTGCTTGTATTGATATTTCTGACGGACTTATTGCCGACTTGAGACATATCTTAAAAAGCAGCGGTGATTTAGGCGCGCGCATTGATCTTGATGCGCTACCGACTTCTAAAGCACTCGAAAACCTCTGTTCTGACGTGGAATTGTGGGAGTTTGCCTTGGCTGGCGGGGAGGACTATGAACTGTGCTTCACCGTCCCTGAAGATGCGCATGATCGGGTGGCAGGGGTTCTACAGGCCAGTGGCGTGCAAGCGGTCCCGATTGGCCGTGTCACGACATCAGGCGACATTGAGTTTCTGCATGTTGGTCAGCCCGTGCGCCTTGCGCTGTCACCCTGGGAGCACTTCGAGACATGACGCCTATTGAGGCCCTCAACCAATATCGAGGCTCAGATCGACTTATCGTGCTGCTTGCCACTGGCCTTGGCAGTGGGCTTGTGCCCAAAATGCCCGGCACGGTCGCCTCAGTGGTGGCCTCGATCCTCGCTTGGCTATTCGTCTGGTTGACAAGCCCTATTGCTGTGGTCAGTGTGGCTGTGATAGGCATATTCGTGTGTGAGCGGGCCGCCAAACTGCTCGGCCAACACGATCACCAGGCCATCGTGTGGGACGAATGGTCTGGCCTCTGGTTGACCTACGCTATCGTTTTACCAAGCACAGCGGCAGAATTTGCCGGTTTGCTTTTGTTTTTCCGGTTATTTGACATCCTTAAGCCGTGGCCAATTCGCTGGGCCGACAAGCAAGTATCTGGTGGACTGGGTATCATGGTGGACGATTGGCTGGCTGGGATCATGGCGGCGGGCAGTTACTGGGGGCTCATACACTATGCGCTTTGAAGATGCCGACCCGGAAGTGCTGACACAACTGGTGACCACCAAGATGCCTTTTGGCAAATACAAGGGCGAATTGATCGCGACACTGCCCTCGCCCTACCTCGCTTGGTATGCACGGCACGGCACAGCGAAAGGACGCATCGGGGTGTTATTGTTAACCATGTATGAGATTGACAGAAACGGACTTCGCCCTTTATTAACCCCCTTGCTTGACAAGGCCCGAGCCCCCAAAAACGACTAAGTCTAGGCAACCACAGTCATATCGGATTGCGGGGCTGTCCGAAGCTGCGTACACTGTATGCCCTAGTGATACCCGATTAAGCCAATTGAGCCATGACCAAGCCACTGCCCCAAGACAAAATTCGCGAGATACGCCAACATTTTGAGTTTTTCGACCGGGATCATAATGGCGCCATCGATGCCGACGAATTTGCCCAATTGTTAAAGGCTATTGAGCCGAAAGCCAAACCAGCGGAATGTTTACGGGGCTTTCGTGAAGTGGATAGCGATCATGACGGACAGATTGATTTTGCCGAATTCCTAACATGGTGGCAGAAAACTTGGTGGCAGTTTTAAACAGAGGACAAAAAAATGCGTCGTGTCGTCAAAACTTTGTTACTGTTGACCCTCACCGGTTTTGCGAGTTGGACATTTGCCGAAACCTCGAGGGCCCCCCAAACCAAACCATCTCAAGATACTGTTGTGCCAAAGGAATGGGTAAAATCAACAAAACACAAACTCCGTTTTGCCACCTCGACCATTCAATACGAAGCACATATTGGTGAACTTCATCTCAAAGATCGAAAAGGGAAACCCAAAGCCGCGATCTTCTACACCGCCTATTTTAAAAAACGTGGCGACAAGAACCGGCCCGTGACCTTCGTTTTCAATGGCGGCCCGGGATCTTCCAGTGTCTGGTTGCACATGGGACTCATGGGGCCAAAAATGGTGGCCTTCAAGGGCACGCAAGCACCACCACCGGCGCCTTATCAGATTGTAGCCAATCAACACTCACCATTTTTGGCCAGTGATATGGTTTTTATCGATCCGGTCGGCACCGGCTTCAGTCGCCCCCTTGGTGAACATAAGCTAGATGAATTCCTAAGCGTCCAAGCCGACGTCCAGTCGGTTGGCGACTTCATTGTGCGCTTTCTGAATGAACACAATTTATGGAACCATCCCAAGTTTCTTGCGGGTGAGAGTTACGGCACAACGCGCGCTGCAGCACTCGTGAATCATTTGCAAAATCGTGGCGTGGCCATCAACGGTGTGGTCCTAATCAGTCCAATTTTGAACTTCCAGACAGCACGTTTTTCCATCGGCAACGACACGCCTTACCCACTATTTCTCCCCACCTATGCGGCGACTGCATGGTTCCACAAAAAGGTTGCGCAAGACATAGGGCTGGCTGATTTCGTCGAAAAAGCCAGACGATTCGCAACTCAGGTTTATTGGCCAGCATTGATTCAAGGTGATCGCTTAGCGGACGACGCCAAAAGAAAAATCGCCAACGAATTGGCCACTCTCACCGGCATTCGACCTGAATTCTGGCTTCAATCAAATCTGCGGGTTCCGATTTGGCGATTTGTCAAAGAGCTTCGACGCGATGAGGGCTTGACAGTGGGCCGGCTCGATACCCGGTTCACGGGCTTTGATCGCGATAACGCTGGAGAGTCTTTCGAATTTGACCCATCCTATGCAGCGATTGTGGGCCCCTATACCGCAGCAGTGAATTATTATTTTCGCGCTGAACTAGGACTTGAAGAAAACCGCGAATATGAAATCTTGAGCTTTAAGGTCAATCGTGAGTGGAAATGGCACGAGAATGCCGATGGTTTCGTCAACGTTGCCGAAGATTTGCG
>RFGJ01000375.1 GCA_003696665.1 Gammaproteobacteria bacterium
ATAGCTGAGCGTCAGGTTCACCGGACCCGTCACCCGGGTGAGCCTGTTCTCCACATCATGAGCGTAGCCCCACGCACCCCGGCCCGCAAGATTGCCGCGCCCGTCATAGGAGAGGCTGGTGCCGCCGCTGGTGGTGAGCTGGTCCAGACCGTTCACCGACGCCGTCCCGCCCGCCGTGGCAATCGGCCCACAACAAAATAATTTCACAGGAAAATTACTTTTCAAATTCTTCTGTCGATACGTTACTTATTTTTGAGCAAGATATATTAGTTCCGATCGTAAGACCCGGCTGAACTCGCAATAATCCATCCCAGAACCAGAAGCTATATAGAGAACTTATTTGCACAAACCTCAAAAACGGCTTTTTCCATTTATACAATTTTTGCAAGATTTTCTTTGAAACAATACTCCACAAATCTTCCCATTCTTTCTCGTTCTTCACTGTAATATATCCCCATCCATCTGTCCCTACTGCACCACACTGAAACGGAAACGGAAACGGTGGCACAAGATCCTCTAACTTCTTGGCATCTCGGCTCACAACCGCCTTGGAGACGGCATTTTCCACCCTTTCACGCCACGAGATCAGCCATACATGGTAATCCTTCCACTTCTCCAGCGAAAGTGGAATGTCTTTCGGATGTGGAAAATTTCTGACCAACTCATGCAACAATGATAAATGTTTCACCCTTTTTTTCTTAAATAACCTATCAACATGACCAAAATATGGATTAAACTCCCATATATATGGCTCATATAATTCACTAGGTCTAATACAATCCCATCTTCTTATATAAAGATCAGGGTTAAAACACTTCATGATAGAAACTTTAAATCTCCACTTTTTATACCTTATCACATTTGTACATGAAATATGATATTTATCATTATATGGCCCTGGTCCTGACAACTTAATTGGCACGTCGGGAATCGCACGAGCCGTCTTTGCCAGCGGATCACGCTCAACTAAAATGTTGAGTTTCCACGGCACACTTGAAGGATGCGCGAACGCCTTCTCTTTTTCGTCATCAACAGGACTTAACGCCAGTGTCAATCGCATCCCACGTAAGCGAAATACTCGTTTCCGCCCGAGCCCCGGGATGGAATCGCACGGTGGCCTAAGATCCCCCAGTTCAAAATGACCCAGCATGTCGGAATCAATTATATCATAGGGATCTGGGGTAAGCAGATTACCCCAAGATTCTCTGTCTCCTGGAAATAACTTACATGTAAGAGGTCTAACATAACTCTGATGTGCCTTCGGTATTAATCCTGGAGTCAATAACGCACGCCCACCGCCACAGACTAGAAAATACCTTACAGTGCCTGTTGTATCTAATATTCGTTGCGACACTAGGAATGATCTTTGCGAAAAATCAATTTGATACATTTCTCTGATAGGCGAAATTTGTGGCCACAACCCTTTCCCAAAAGACTTATGGACAATAAAAATAATAAATAATGTTAAAAAAGTAAACATGCATCTTGATAAGATACTCATTGTCTCAAAACGCATTGGCGATATCATTACTAATTCCCAAAGAAAATCAATTTTTTGGTGGACACCCGAAACGATCCACGAAAGATTTTGGAACCATCAGTACCACTTCCATGACACCGGGTTTGGTTCCACTGTAAAGCTCAATGATCAAAAGTCCGGGATTGTCTTGCATGAAACGCTCCTGCAAAGTTAGCGAATTCGGGACTGGCTCGCTACCGTATTGGGTCCCGCCAATTACGTCACCTATGCGGTCGAATTCTTCTCCTGCGGCAGTTCTTCCATGGATGAGAGGAGCATATTCCCGCAGCACAGGGCCAGCGGTTAGTGTGCCAGTAAATTGCCGTGGAATAATAGCTGCGTCTCCGGGGCGCACGGGGAAAAGCATTGCTCCCACTCTACCAAATCTCTTCTTTGCATTGCGCGCGCCTGTAATAAGTACACGTGCCTGCACACGACATTCCACGAATTCCTCATTGGCACTTGACCCACCTTCTCCGTCTGGCGAGATCAGCCTGGGCTGAACGTGATTGCCGTTGGTGCCCGGAATACCCCTGCTTCCCACGGATACTCCCGGAATGAAAAAAGAACTCGGTCCGCCAAAGCGAATCCCGCCGGCAGATGATCCCGACCCCGAATTGACGGCCGGACAGCG
>RFGJ01000376.1 GCA_003696665.1 Gammaproteobacteria bacterium
AGTTTATCACCAAGTGTCATGCTCGTCTGAGACAAAATATTTGAACGATAAAGTCATCGAACAAGTGTCGGTGTGGTTTGGCCATTCCATGCCCACATGATGCCTGAGCACCATTCAATGTGCCTTGCATGGACAACAAGACATTGCCATGCTAGCCTCATGCAAAAAGCCAAAAGCATGTCCCCAGAAACCCAATTACTCCGTCGAGCCCATCAAGTCGCCGGATTGACGGTGGCCGATCTGGCCTCAAGGCTCGGTCAAAGAACGCCAGCCAATTTGCTGAGCAACAAGGGCTGGATGGGACAGTTGCTCGAGCGGTGGCTTAACGCCCAATCAGCCTCCAAGGCACAGCCGGATTTCCCCGAGCTCGGCATTGAGTTAAAGACATTGCCTGTGAGTCTGAAAGGGCGCCCCCTAGAATCCACCTATGTGTGCATGGCGCCCCTGCTGGAACTGGCGCAGGTAAGTTTTGACAACTCAGTGGTGGCCGCAAAGCTTCGTAAGGTTTTGTTCGTGCCTATTATCGGGGCGCGCAACTGGCCGCCAGGACAAAGACAGATTGGTCAGGCATTTTATTGGCAACCCAGCGCGTCACAATGGGCCCGAATCCGCCGTGATTTCGAGGAGCTCACCGAATTGATCGCCACTGGTCACATTGATCGCATTGACGGACGACTTGGGCAAGTATTGCAAATCCGTCCCAAGGGTCCAAACGGGCAGGCCTTGACGGCCAGTCACAACGCCAACGGTGAAAAAATCCTAACTTTGCCACGCGGTTTTTACCTGCGCGCCAGTTTTACTCAGGAGATTCTTACTCGCGCGATGTTTTCGTCCCTTTCTGATCAAAAAACTTACGGAGTCACATGATGCGTCACCTTATGATTGTGTTGTCTTTGATGATCTGCACCGTCCCATACACGAAGGCACAGCGTCCGATTGCCATTGCCATTCATGGTGGTGCCGGCACCATCGAGAAAAAGCAGCTGTCTGCTGCCAAGGAAAAGGCAATCCGCGCCACATTAAAGAAAGCGGTTGACGCTGGCTATCGTATTTTGCAAAACAAAGGCAGCGCCATTGATGCCGTGTCGGCCGCCATAGTCATTTTGGAAGACTCGCCACTGTTTAACGCTGGCCGAGGCGCAGTTTATGCGGCAGATGGCACACATACACTGGATGCCTCTATCATGTCCGGTGCCGACCTGAGTGCGGGCGCAGTGGCAGGTGTCACCACCGTGAAAAACCCAATTTTGGCAGCACGAGCGGTGATGACCCATTCGCCTCATGTGCTGCTTGCGGGCAAAGGCGCCGATGACTTTGCCCGACACATGGGGTTGCCCATGGTTGACAATCATTATTTTGATACGGATTTTCGCCACCAACAGTGGCTGAATGCCATGCGCAAACAAAAACTTGGGCTGTCGCGAGCGATACGGGACAAAGTAGGTACCGTGGGCGCTGTGGCGCTCGACGCCAACGGTCATCTGGCGGCTGCCACATCCACTGGCGGAATGACCAACAAAGCCTGGGGACGTGTTGGTGATTCCCCCATTATTGGGGCTGGCACCTACGCACAAGATCCTTTTTGCGCGATTTCTGCAACAGGGCATGGTGAATATTTCATTCGTTATGCCGTGGCCTATGACATATGTGCGCGTGTCAAATACCAAGGTAAAACACTCCAACACGCCGCTGACGATGTGATTCAGGACACGCTGCGCAAAGTTGGGGGGGATGGCGGCATCATTGGCCTTGATGCCAGCGGCAACATTGTGTTTTCATTTAACACACCGGGGATGTACCGGGGTTGGCGCGGCACAAATGACAGCAATGCGCACGCCGCAATCTATGCCGGCGAACGTGGCCCTCGTAACACCATAAAAGAAAGAACGCATGACTGAGCAAACTCAGACGAAAATTTTAGTGGTCGATGACGATTTGCGCCTGCGCGCATTGTTGGAACGTTACCTTAAAGAACAAGGCTTTTATGTTCGAAGCGCTGCCGATGCTGAGCAAATGGACCGCCTGCTGTCACGAGAAATGTTTCACCTGATTGTGCTCGACCTGATGTTGCCCGGCGAGGATGGTCTCAGCATCTGTAAACGCCTTCGAGCAGAGGAAAACGCCATACCCATCATTATGCTCACCGCAAAAGGTGATGAGGTCGATCGTATCATTGGCCTTGAACTCGGTGCGGACGATTACCTGCCAAAGCCCTTCAATCCGCGTGAACTGCTTGCCCGAATCAAGGCCGTGCTACGCCGAAGCCCCAACGAGGTACCAGGTGCACCAGCTCAGGACGAAGGTGAAGTGTGTTTTGGAGAATTTACTCTCAATCTCGCCACGCGAGAAATGAAACGCAACGGAGTACCGGTCCCTCTTACGTCTGGGGAATTCGCCGTACTCAAAGTCCTTGTGTCGCATCCTCGCCAACCGCTGTCCCGTGACAAGCTCATGCATCTCGCCAAGGGTCGCGAATACAGCGCCCTTGAACGTAGCATCGATGTGCAGGTGTCAAGGTTGCGGCGACTGATTGAGCCCGATCCGAGTGCCCCGCGTTATATTCAAACGGTGTGGGGGGTTGGCTACGTCTTTGTGCCTGACGCCGATTAGTAATAACGCTCATGCGCCTTGTCCCGAAAAGTATTTTTGCACGGATCGCCCTGCTCATCGCCGGGCTACTGCTGATCAATCAAATCATTACCTACATTTCAGTCACTAACTATGTGATTCGGCCCCACTGGCAGCAAATTTTGCGCGTGATGTCGACGCAAGTGAAGTTTGTCGTCATGGATCTTGAAAATGAATTACCTGACGACGTCAGCGAAACCTATATGCAAACTACAGGTATCCGTGTCTACCCATACGCAGTGGCTGTTCAGCAAGGTTTATTGCAGGCGCGTTATTATCAAAGTCTGACCCAGCTGATGGCACGCTACCTCGAAGCCAAGACGGATGTCCTCATCCAAGAAGGTGATTCACAATATTTGTGGGTGCGCGCGCCAAAACATCCGGACAAGTGGATCCGTCTGCCTCTGGCTAATTTTCAGCGTAATTATCCATCACCTCTCATTATTTACTTAACGGCTATCGGCATTCTGAGTGTTTTGGGTGGTTGGTTCTTGACGCTACTGATTTCCAAGCCCCTCAAAAAATTACAATTTGCCGTGCGCGAACTGGGCCGAGGCGACGTCCCCGGCCAATTGAAAGAAACCGGCGCGAGCGAATTCCGTGAACTGACTCGCGCGTTCAACCAAATGGCCCACAATATTCATCAGCTAGAAGAAGATCGCGCTCTGTTATTGGCCGGCGTGTCACACGACATCCGCACTCCCCTGACACGCATTCGCCTCGCTGCGGAATTTTTGCCAGACGAGTTGAAAGATGTGCGCGATGACATCGTGCGCGATGCCGAAGAAATGAATGCCATTATCGAGCAATTTATCGCTTTTGTCCGTGAAGGACGTGAGGAACCTTGGATTTGGTGCCAACCGGATCAATTGATCCATCAAGTGCTGGAGAGTTTTAACGAACACGATCGATTTGTGCAACACACGCGAAAACTGGCCAAAACAAAGTTGCGCCCTCTTGCCTTTAAGCGAATGTTGACAAACGTTGTCCAGAATGCGCTCCGCTACAGCGATGGTCCGGTGGAAATTTCGACCGACCATGACAAACACTGGTTCACCATTGAAGTGCGCGACCACGGCCCCGGTGTCCCGGACGACCAGATCGAGCGATTGTTTCAGCCCTTCCAGCGCGGCAACACGGCCCGTTCTGGACAGACGGGCAGCGGTTTAGGGTTGGCGATTGTACGCCGGATCGTGGCGGCGCACCATGGCAAACTGTCCGTACGAAACCATCCGTTGGGCGGACTTTTGGTGACCATCTCACTCCCTCTATCGAACCACTCACGCTAGCCAAGACCGTCATGGCTTTGCTTCGCCGGTTCGACATGCTACCATCTGATTATACGCATATACGGATGTCCAGATATGTTAATTGAAGACTTTTTTAAGGCGCTGTCCGATGGCACTCGACTACGGATACTCCTTGCCATACAGCAAGCCAATGAATTGTGTGTGTGCGAATTGACCGAAGCGCTCGCCACCACACAGCCTAAAATTTCCCGACATCTGGCACTGCTCCGCGATTTACGTATTGTCGCCAACCGTCGCCAAGGGCAATGGATTTATTACCGTTTTCATCCCGAATTACCTCGTTGGGCAAAGGAAGTGCTGGCCGTCATCGCCAAACATCAAGACCAATCGCTCCACCTTGATGTCAAGCGCATTGAATGCCTCAATACCTCGGAGTAAATGATGCATAACAAAGTACGTGTCCTCTTTGTCTGTACTGGCAACTCTTGCCGCTCGCAAATGGCAGAAGGTTGGCTGCGCGCCTTGGGCAGCCATGTGGCCGAGGTGCAATCCGCCGGCATTGAAGCACACGGCAAGAATCCACGCGCCATCGCGGTAATGCAAGAAGCCGGGGTGGATATCAGTGCACAAGCCTCTACAGTGCTGACCGATGCCATGTTGGCCTGGGCCGATCTTGTCATCACCGTATGCGGCCACGCGGATGAACATTGTCCCATTCTTCCACCAGGCACACGTAAACGCCACTGGCCGCTTGAAGATCCGGCGCGCGCCCAAGGCAATGAAGCGCACATCATGGCGGTATTCCGCCAAACCCGAGATGACATTCGCCGTCGCGTCGAACAACTGATTTCAGAGCTCTCGAAGGAGACATCATGATGACCGACAACACCCATTCACAAACGGCTGCACTAAGCTGGTTTGAACGCTGGCTCACCCTCTGGGTAGCCCTTTGCATTCTGGTTGGCATCGCGCTTGGCCACTACTTTCCAGGCCTGTTTGAGACACTGGCTGGCATGGAGATTGCCAAGATCAACCTGCCAGTGGCCGTCTTGATCTGGCTCATGATCATTCCAATGCTCATCAAAATCGATTTGCGCGCGCTCGGAGAAGTCAAAAAGTACTGGCGCGGTATTGGCGCGACACTGTTTATCAACTGGCTGGTGAAACCATTTTCGATGATGCTCTTTGGCACAGTTTTTCTCGCCTGGATATTCCGCGATTATCTGCCCGCTGACAAAATTCAGAGCTACATCGCGGGGCTCGTAATTCTCGCGGCCGCGCCCTGTACCGCAATGGTTTTTGTCTGGAGTCATCTCATGCGGGGGGAGCCACACTTTACGTTGACACAAGTGGCGCTCAACGATCTCATCATGATTGTGGCCTTTGCCCCAATTGTGGGTTTGTTGCTCGGCGTCAGCGCCATTACGGTGCCTTGGCAAACGCTACTCCTTTCGGTGGTGCTTTATATTGTTGTGCCACTGATCATCGCCAATGTCTGGCGCCGGATAGTGCTGCAGAAATCGAATGGCGAACAGCGTTTACAACACACCATTGAACGCCTCGGCCCAATCTCCATTGGCGCTTTGTTGCTGACATTGATACTCCTGTTTGGCTATCAGGGCGAACAAATCCTTGCACAACCACTCATCATCGCCCTGATTTCTGTCCCCATTCTGGTGCAGGTGTTGTTTAATGCCGGCTTTGCCTATCTGCTCAATCGATGGCTAGGCTCGCCCCACTGCATTGCCGGCCCTTCAGCACTGATTGGGGCCAGTAACTTTTTTGAGCTGGCGGTGGCGACAGCCATCACCCTTTTTGGTTTCACTTCCGGCGCGGCCCTAGCCACAGTGGTGGGTGTGCTGATCGAAGTGCCAGTCATGTTGTTGGCGGTCGCTGTTGTCAACCGGACAAAGCGATGGTACGAAAAAGCATTGTCCTAAATGAGCGTTCTTTGGCTTAACGCCAAGACTGGCCGGTGTCGCCCGCGGTACGCGGGTGACAACCGACGCCCGCAGTGTTCAAAGCGACACGTTGCCTAGGCAAGGTTTGTGCTGATCGTCAGGGCATCTTAAGCAATATCACGCGGATGCCTAAGGCGAACGTCCTATTGATTTTGGCCGGTTTCGTCTAGCCAGTCCCTAGGTTTGAGATAAAACTCCAATAGTAACGCTTCGGCACTTCCCGGCTCAGGTTCGTGTTGATACCGCCAACTGACCTCTGGCGGCAACGACATAAGAATCGACTCGGTACGCCCACCTGACTGCAAGCCAAAGAGCGTGCCACGATCCCACACCAAATTAAACTCGACGTAGCGGCCTCGCCGAATCTTTTGCCACTGACGTTCTCGCTCGCCATATGCCATGCTTCGACGGCGTTCCGCGATGGGGACGTAAGCAGGCAAGAAGTGCTCACCGACACTGCGCGTCAGCGCAAAACAGGTTTCAAAATCCGGCTCATTGAGATCATCAAAGAAAATACCACCCACACCGCGTGCTTCTTGGCGATGTGGCAGGTAAAAATATTGGTCGCACCACTGTTTGAATTTGGGATACCACGCTTCCCCAAACGGCATCAATGCGTCTTTCGCGACACGATGCCAATGCACCACGTCTTCTTCAAAACCGTAATAAGGGGTCAGGTCAAAACCGCCGCCGAACCACCAAATCGGGTCGGCACCATCTTTCTCGGCGATGAAAAACCGAACGTTCATATGGGTGGTTGGCACATAAGGGTTGCGTGGGTGCAACACCAAAGAGACCCCGGTGGCCTGAAAAGCGCGCCCAGCCAGTTGTGGTCGTTGCGCCGTCGCAGAAGCAGGCATTGCTTCGCCACTCACGTACGAATAGTTCACCCCAGCCTTTTCAAATAAGCCTCCATTTTCCAGTACGGCGGTGATGCCACCACCGCCTGCCGCGCGCGTCCAGACATCCTGTTGAAAACGCGCATCGCCATCCAGCGACTCGAGTGCCTCGCAAATCGTGGCCTGAAGTGAAGTAAAATAATTTGTGATTCGATCGATATGAATGGTTGTCATTGTCAGTCTCTCAAAACCTTGCCCGTACACACATCAACTATCCGACTCGGCCGCGTGCCACCAGGCTGACCCGGAACAATGGCATCGAGCCAACGGCCAAGCCGGAGCCTCACCTGCCAAAGATGCGTCAATGTCTGATGGCCGCTCAGGTTGGCACTGGTGGACACCAACGCGCCGAACCGAGAAGCCAGCTCGGCCGCAGGCCCTTGCCTGACAAGCCGTACAGCCAACGTCTGACGCCCTCCTGTCAACCAAACGGGCGTTGATGGCAAGCAGGGCACCACCCAAGTCGTAGGTCGCGCGGGCGCCTGCGCCTCGATCCACGCCAACCATTTCTGCGCTACCCAGAGTTGAAAGTCATCGATGTGCGCACCGATAAGAATCAGACCTTTTTTGTCCGAACGCCGCTTGATGGCCATCACTCTGGCCACTGCGTTGTCGTCTTCTGGATCACACCCTAATCCCCAAACGGTTTCCGTCGGATAGGCAATCACCCCACCCGCGCGCAGAGCGGTCAATGCGCTCGTGATATGCACTCTGTGGGTCAACATTTGCGTTAATGAAAAGACGCGGTTTCAATCTGAACCATGGCGTCAA
>RFGJ01000377.1 GCA_003696665.1 Gammaproteobacteria bacterium
TGATGACGAGGAAATTGGTATCACCACACCTGTGCAGCGTATTGAGGTTCAACCTTACTCACGCCGTACCGACCCATTTTGGCACTCAACTCACCGAAACGAGGTGCGCCGACAATGAAACCGGTTTGGTTTGCTTTACTGCTCATCGGCGTTACGAGTATGGCTTCCGAAACCTTGTATCAGCAATACTGTGCCCAATGCCACGGTCGCGACCGTGCTGGTGGCATGGGCCCGGCATTGCTGCCTCCCAATTTGTCACGGTTGAAGCCAAGTCAGGCGTTCGAGGTAATAAAATATGGACGTACCGCTACGCAAATGCCTGCTTTTTCCAAAACGCTGTCCGACTCGCAAATCAAGTCGCTGGTCAGTTATATCTATTCAACGCCCGCCTCAATGCCACGCTGGGGCGCGAAAGAAATCACCCAAAGCCATCGACTATTGACACAACCTAACCCGACAAACAATCAGCCGGTTTTTCGCGCTGATCCACAAAATTTGTTTGTTGTCGTGGAGTCGGGCGATCATCATGTGACCATTCTTGATGGCGACAAATTCGAGCCCATTGCTCGAATCCCAACCCATTTCGCACTGCATGGTGGTCCTAAATTTACGCGGGATGGTCGGTTTGTTTATTTTGCATCCCGGGACGGCTGGATATCTAAGTTTGACCTATACCAATTAAAGTATGTCGCCGAGATTCGGGCTGGCATCAATACGCGTAATCTCGCCATTTCCGATGATGGTCGCTACGTCGCGGTCGCCAATTACTGGCCACATAACCTTGTCATTCTTGATGGGCGCGACCTTTCACTTGAACGTATTCTGCCCACAGTCAGCCAACAGGGAAAATCAAGCCGGATCAGTGCGGTCTATCATGCGCGGCCACGACACAGTTTTGTGCTCGCGCTCAAGGATGTTCCCGAGGTTTGGGAAGTGCCTTACGATCCCAATGCCAAAGCGCCATTCACTGGACTGGTTCATGACTACAACCCAGAATCCGGCGAACCCATCGTCTCGGGATCCGGCCAATTTGTTCCCATTAAAATCACGCTCGATCGCATCGTTGATGACTTTTTCTTTACCCAAGACTACCGCTGGCTCATTGGTGCCACCCGTCCAAATGGCAGTGGCAAAGCTAAAAAAACCAACGCACTTGGGGTGGTCATCAACCTTGATGTTCGACGCGCAGTCAAACAGCTGCCGTTGCCAGGTATGCCCCACTTAGGGTCCGGCATTACATGGACCTATCAAGGTCGGCGTGTTTTGGCCACGCCAAACCTAGGCGCGAGCGCCATCAGTATCATCGACGTCAGCAATTGGCGCGTGATAAAAACTATCGAGACTTTAGGTCCTGGCTTTTTTATCCGATCACATGAAAACACGCCATATGCCTGGGCGGATGTATTTTTTGGGCCACATAAGAACAAAATTCATATCATCGACAAGCGTACCCTAAACATTGTTAAAACACTTGCGTTTGATCCTGGAAAAACCGTTGCCCATGTCGAATTTACCAAAGACGGACGCTACGCGTTGGTCAGCGTGATGGAACCTGACGGAGCCATCATCGTAGTGGATGCCAAGACGTTCAAAACGATAAAACGTATTCCCATGAAAAGGCCGGTCGGAAAGTACAATGTGTATAACAAAACACACTTGTCTGAAGGTACGAGCCACTAGGGGGTCAAACCACGTCAGCTATCAGCTTGCATCACTGGAAACAGGTTTGAAGCCCCCTCAATTCAGACAACCCGAACTCCGGGTTGTCTGTCTGCCTTAGAATCACGAAGACGACTCGGCCTCAGCACCAAACCAGCTAAGCTGGCGGTGAAGATTGACCACGGTGCCAACGATGATAAGGCTAGGCGGTTTTAGGCCTGCCTGCCTGACCTTTTTATGGATGTCGGCTAAGGTGCCAATGACAATTTTCTGCTCCGGCATAGTACCACGATGGATTACAGCGACTGGCATGTCTGCAGGAAGTCCATGGGCGATCAATTGTTCGCCGATAATCTTAAGGCCGGTCATCCCCATATAAATCACGGTGGTCTGATAGGGTTGGGCCAGTGCCTGCCAATTGAGATTGACGGTGCCATCGCGCAGATGGCCGGTTGCAAAAACCACGCTATGCGCATGGTCTCGATGTGTTAACGGAATGCCGCAATAGGTCGAACAACCAGACGCTGAGGTGATGCCGGGCACCACTTGAAAGTCTATGCCTGCCTCCATCAGGGTTTCAATTTCTTCTCCACCCCGCCCAAAAATAAAAGGATCACCGCCTTTGAGTCGTACAACGCGTTTGCCTGCGCTTGCCAGTCGAACCAGCAAGGCATTGATTTCTTCCTGTGGCAATGTGTGATGTGAGCTTTCCTTACCAACATAGATTTTTTCGCAGTCACGGCGCGCCATCCCAACCACTTGCGGGTGAACCAACCGATCATAAACCACCACATCAGCCGCCTGAAGTAACCGCACAGCTTTGAGTGTCAACAGCTCAGGATCACCCGGCCCAGCGCCGACCAGTGCCACTTGGCCGTAGGCAGTTGGCTGCGGTTGCTTAAGCAGTTGCGTCAACAACTGCTCAGCTTCATCGGCACGGTTCGCAGCCATCTTTTCTGCCACTTCTCCGGTGAATACCCGCTCCCAAAAGCGGCGTCGCTGGCTAAAGTTTTTGATAGTTTCTTTCACCCGTTGACGATAACGGCCTGCAAGTTCAGCCAATCGTCCCAGCGACGCAGGCAGAATGGCTTCAATTCTCGCTCGTGTCAGACGCGCCAGTACAGGTGCGACTCCGGAACTCCCTATGGCCACAACGATGGGCGAGCGGTCAACGATTGCCGGCACAAACACCGTACACAAGTGTGGATGATCCACAACATTGACCAAAATACCCCGTACACGACAAATTTCAGAAACATGAATGTTGAGTTCAGGCTCATCTGTGGCCACAACCACCAAAGCACACCCATCAACATCCTCGTCTCGGAACGGCCTTTCCTCTACGACAACCCTCGACGAGACATCAGGGTTAGTAAAACGGAAGACTTTGGCCACAACATGTACCGTCGCACCCGCACTCAGTAGAAGTTCCGCCTTTCTCTCGGCAACGGCACCGCCTCCCACCACGAGACAACGCACACCATGCATATCATGAAATAGCGGCAAATAGTCCACAACGAACCTCCCCTGTTAGGCATGTCCCTATTTTCTCGCATTAAGCCAACACAACCTTGACGACAATCAATGGCCGAGGTTTTCAAGAGGCAAATAATAGGCTGGCGCATCAACCACGGGATGTTTCTATGTCCAAAGCACAAATCATCGAAACGGTTCATCGGCACCTGTTTACTGCCAACGATCCTGTCGCAGAAGCGGCCAAGGAGTTAGGCATCCAATATGAGGACGCGCTCGACCAATTACTGAACGTTATGGAGCAATATCCGTCACGCCCATTTGGACGTTTTTTGAAAAAGGAAAAGGCTGCATTGCTTGTCGCCCAATGGTGGGTATCTCCCTCGGCCCCGGCGTCACTGATAAACCGCCTACAACAGGAAGCGCACGTTCAGAAGGTCATGACCACTCACGCCGCGCAAGCAGGACATGAACGAATCGTTGTGCTCTTCCGGGCCGATCGTGCTTCCAGTGTGCGTTGTGCCCTCGCCAATGTGGCACGATTAATAGAGCGTTTCCGCCCCATCACCATCATCTCCAGCAACCACTTCATGTTAGGCGCCAATGACAAACCGCTCAACCAGGCTGCCCGTCCATCCTCGGTCGGATCAACATCGGCCCATAAGTCACCACGAAAATGAGCATCGCCATCACCCAAAGACTACCCGAGGCCACCATCCAGAACAGGTGTTGCTCCGGGAAAAGCCAAGGCCCAAAGACGCGCAACCCTGCGGCAATCTGTATGATGGCGAAACCAGCCACCATCAAGTCTGGAGGCGACAACTGGCGTCCAGTGTGACCCAAGGACACCCGGGCCATCATGGCCAAAATCATGCCGCTAATAGTGCCCACCGTAAAGGCATGTACCGAAAGCCACGGCGAAAAACTCATCCACGGTTGTAGTGCCACCATGAAGAGCCCAACCAACAACCACCAATAAGAAAAATGCAAACTCCACAACAAAGGGACACCAAGAATCCCTCGTCGCCACCACCGGAAGCACCGCACGCCTTGTATCGCCAAGGCGGTTAACGCAGCCACGCTCGTCAAAGTCCCCTGCCACTGGATTTGATGCGCCACGGCAAACAACACCATTGCCGCCAAAATCATCAGATCGAGACGCGGCGTGCGCGCCATCGCTGACGTCAAGCCCAACCCTCTTTCAGTAAAGAATGGAATGACGCGACCGCCAAGCAAGCTAATCAGTACCAACAAAATATCAAGACCAAGATACAGCCCGTGATGTGATACCGAAGCAATCCAACCCAACCGGTCTGCGTGCATTAGGAAATTGCCCAACCACATCAATAAAAGCACGGGCATGAAAATAAAATTTCGATACTGCCGGACTGGCCACAGCACTTGCCATAAGGCAAACATCACCATAGGCACAAAGATCAAATCGACTACCGCCACCAGCCAGCTCGGGACGGGCAACCAATTCAGAATACGTGCCAGAAGCCACACAACAACCAACACCGCCAGTCGAGGCCCCCGCCAAGTCCAAAGCCCAGTCCAATTGCGTGCGGCAGTCAAAAGAAAACCCGCGACCACGGCCATGGCAAAGCCAAAAATCATTTCGTGGGCATGAGCGGTCATGCCATGCCAGTAGCCTCGCACAAACGAAACACCGGATAAATCAAGCAGCCAAACCGCCAATTCCAATACGGCCACGGCAGGTGCGAGTAAAAAAAAGGGCCGAAAGCCCAAGGCCCAAAAAGCGAACTTTGTTGTGCGATCCGACTCGCTGATTTGTAGCATGACTTTCCTCAACACCACCCTAAGATTATGGGTGAGGATAATAACCTTGTCCGCGCTGTCTCAGCCTTGATTTGAATTAATGTTTCTCTCGCACACGCGCCTAGACTTAGCATGCGGTTTTTCACACTGGGTGACTGACAATGATTCAGGACAGTCTTGCTCATATCCATAAAACATGCGACGAAATCTTTTGCACATTTGAAGAACTGGTGCATCAAAATCGATGGGATGAAGCTGAAACGACCTTCGCCGACTTTCGAACACAGACGTTGGCGCACCTTGATTTTGAAGAACAGGTGCTTTTTCCCGCTTTTGAACAAGCGTCAGGTATCCCACGGGAGCAAGGCCCCACAGGCGTCATGATTGCTGAACATAAGCAAATTAGGGATTACATTGAAGCCATTGGTGAGGCACTCGAGCAGAGACAATCAGAAAGGTGTCTCGACCTCGGCGATACGCTGATGATCACTATCGGCCAGCACAATATGAAGGAAGAACACATTTTATATCCCATGTGTGACGAACATCTAGACGCCGACATCCTGAAACAGTCATGAATCGACCACGCTTAATGCTTCGCCCCGACAATATGCCACCTTTATGGCAACCAATGCTATTTCTTACCACCGCGCCTATCGCTTTATTGATGGCGGTTGCCTTGCAAATTAGCGAGCCTGTCTTGCACGGGCAAACGTGGCCCACGACAGGACGTGCCATTTTGCACCTCATCACCCTCGGCGTGTTCGGCACCTCGGCACTCGGAGCCTCGATCCAACTGTTCACAGTGGTACTCGGTATCCCGCTGCGTTTTCAAACAGGCGAACTGATCACATTATGGCTTATGTGGGCTGGGGCGATTGCACTATTGGTGCTTCACTTGTACTGGCCTCAGCTGCCCACTGGCATAACAGGGGCGTCAATGGCCCTTGCCGTGTTTATCTATTGGATGTGGAAGGCGCGTTCAGGTTTAAGACGTCTCGTCCTATCCGCCCAGTCAGGTATTCGAACCCTCCCTCTCCTTTTGAGTCTTATGGCCGCAACGGGATTGGCGCTCTTGACCGGAGAGGCACCACTCTCCCCCCATCAACACGCTTTGCTTGGGCTAGGCATTCTTGTGCCAAGCATTGTGTTCAGTGTTGGCTTACACGTCATCCCAATGTTTTACACGCCTGGCGAGATTGATACGTCAATAGCCAAATACTGGTATTGGATGGCCGCAATCAGTCTCGCGGCGATTTTTGTTCGTCCTAATCACGCAGCTGTCGGTATGAGTATTTTGCATCTCTGGATGGCGGGCTCGCTTTTTATATTGCTCAATCGGCGGCGTCGACGCGCTGATACTACGGTCCGGTTCTGGCAACTGGCACTGGCGGGACAAATATTCACCGTTTTTGCCTACTGGGCGGCGGTTTGGCATCACCTGCGCTGGCGAGCTGTGATCGCTTGCGCACTTGTCGGATTCGTCCTTCCGGTGATTATGGGCATGTCCCAACGAATTGGTGCCTTTTTAACCACGTTACATGCACAACGCCTCGGGATGACACGCCCTCTGAGTATGCGAGACGTCATCGAAGAAAAGTCACAGCAGCGTGTCTTTCACTACTACGTCGCTGGTGTGTTACTGCTTGCCAGCTCGGTCTGGAGGCCCGAAGTTGAAAGGGCTGCCAGTTTGGTGCTAGGTCTGGCAATACTGTTATGGCTTCGCAACCTGATAGGCATTCCAAAAGTGATTTTCCAACGAGCGACAAAACCATGAACACAACGACCCTTCTTGAAAAAATACCCGGCTTGGTCATAAGGCTGTGTCCACCACCACTGATCGGTTGGTTGACCACACCTTTGTTACAAGCACTGAATGACGCGATGGATGAAGACGACTGGTTATTTGCCGAAAATCGGTGGATTGAGTTGGTACTGGCCGACTGGCAATTGCGTTTGGTCATCGTGGCACGTCGCAAACAATGGCATATACTTCCCCCAGTGCAAGCGAACACATCACAAGTTGGTCACATTGTCATTTCTGGCACAGTGCCAAGCTTTTGTCGCCTACTGTCGGAAGACATTGACGCCGAGAGCCTGTTTTTTCAACGCGCACTCAGCCTTCGCGGTGATACCGAAACAGGTTATTGGTTCAAAGCCTTGCTCGACCGAATTGACCGACAATCGTTACCTCACTGGTTACAGCATATGGCGCGATTTCCGGGTAAAATAATGTCTCTTAGGCACTCAACCTAAATCCGAAGGACCGCACAATGAGCACACCGCCTCAAAGTATTGATGCGCTTCGAGCAGCCATCGACAAAGTGGATCACCACATTGTTCAGCTATTAAGCGAACGCTACAAGCTGGTCTGCACCATTCAAGCACTCAAGCGACAATCCGGGTTGCCCCCACGCGATCCCAAACGCGAAACCGACATGCTTGTGCGTCGAGGGCAATGGAGCGAGGAAGCCGAACTACCGCCGGCCATGGTGATCGAAATTTTTCAACGCATATTGGCACACCTGCCCCCGAATCCCGACGACTAACGAATCGTATATGGGACACTGATTTCAAACGTCACGGTATCATCTGGTAGCCGCGACGGAAATGGGGGATACGGTTGGGTATCCCGAATGAGCCGCTCTGCCGCCCGATCAAGAATTTTCTCGCCCGACGAAGTCACCAGCTCGACCGACTTTAATTGCCCGTCTCTACGAATGGTCACACGGAATACGGCAGTGACATGCTTGTTATCCAAAGCCGAGCGCCGTTTGTAGCGACGCTTCATCGCCTGATAAGGATAACTCTTTTTCTCCAGCACCAGGTCGATGACAGACTCCTGATACCCCTCCAGAAGCGCCAACCTCTGCTCCGGCGTCAATGCCGGTGGTCTCGGCTTTGATTGCTCTGCCACTTTTTTTGTGTGCTCGCCCTTCTTGTCAACTTTTGCCGTGGTGGAAGTCGGTTCTGGGCGTTTTACTTTCTTTAGCTTAGTCCCTTCGCTCGGTTGACCTTTTGAAGGTTGTTTTTTGGCTTGGGCTACCTGCTTCGTAGTCTCCTTCTTAACACTTTTGTTTATTGTGCCCTGATTGGATGATTTAGCGGTCACTGACTGACCTTCAGTCGTTTGCGTGCTCGCTTTTGGCGCTTTCTCGCGGCCGGTGCGGTCTTGTGCCTGCAGGTCTTTCGTACGCTCGCCAGGCGCCGCTCGCGTTTCCGAAGGTGACTTCTGCTGGTCCTGTGCTGCAAGTTGCGCGCGAAGCGCCCAGCGGCGTATCACGCCTTGCCGCTCTGGCGCAAACACAATTTTTGAAAACTTATCCTCAAGCTCCGGGTTTTTCTGGTAACTTAAAATCCCGCCTTTAAATCGCTCCGAAGGCGGTCGCGGCCCAATCCATGTGTGCAACAACAGCGGGAAAATGGTCTCATCCTTGATAACACCTAACTCGACATCGTCGAGTGTCACCCGCATGCCTTCTCCAGTTTTATAGGTCAGTTTGAGCAAATCCCCCGGGCGCAATGCACCTTGGAACAGATTGGCAAAGGCTTGAATGACTGGCACTTTCTCTTTCCACAAAGACTCCGGTGAATTGATGGTAATTTGCTCTGTGATATACCACGACCATTGGCGCGCCGAAAGTCGCTGCAAAAAGCGAAACTGCATCTGCGCTGCACCAACAGCTTCGAGCTCTTTCGGTTGCGAGGATGGAACACTTACATACAACGCCGCAATATACATAGGAACACGCAGACGTTCCGCCTGCGCCACACCATTCAGTTGTAATACTTGCCCGTCCTTGAGTGTGGTTGTTGGCTCTAGGGCCATTGCCATTGTTGTCAA
>RFGJ01000378.1 GCA_003696665.1 Gammaproteobacteria bacterium
AGCGGCTCTGGCCGCTGGTGTCCGTGCAGGCGCTAGCGTTCCCGCCTGTGGGGTGCAACGGACATGGGTGGCTAGGGCTGGGCAGCGCGCAGCGCGGTTTGCGTAGCGTAGCGGAGCACAGCCCCAACCTAGCCGCACACAAAAAAGGTGGTTCCCTCTCTTGTGCGCTTAGCGAAGTGACGCCAAGAATGGGAAACCGGGCTTCGCCCTTCTGGTGTCCAAGCGGAACCACCCAGAACCACCATCCATCAATACTGGTCCCGCAAAAAATCGTTATTTTCCAATGCTTGCCCCCCCGGAACCGGTGGGACCACCGATTTGCACAAAAGTCGAAAAAATGAGCCTGAACCTCTCTTTCTGGCGTGGTGTTTGTTTTATTAATTTTTAATGAAAAAAGAAAATCTTTAAATGATTCTTTTACTGGTTCCAGGCGGTTCCAATTTCAACTTTACTATTTTTGGTGGCTCCACCGGTTCCGGGGGTTCCATCCCTTGTCCTGCTTCAAATTTTGGCGGAACCAGTGCCGGTTCCAGGTGGTTCCGGGTGTTCCGTTTTCCTCTCTGGCGTACTTTTAGAACGGTATATCGCCGCCGGACGCCTCGATTTCCTCGATGCTCTGTTCCTCGATGTCTTGCGTGTCCCCGATAATATCTTTCGATACCGATACTACTCGCACCTTCCTGCCCTGGAACGTGATAGTAGAGGTCAATCGCTTACGCCCTCCCACACGGAGAAGACCGGCATCAGCCAGGGCACGTCGAACCACGTCTGGGGCTATCCCGCCGCACGCTTCCTCAAAAGATTTCAGAAAAAAGTGGTAATATCCGTCCCTGACCACCCCGGCGCGGTTGTGGATTTCATCCTCTTGACCGGGTTTCTCGAATCGGGCGGGTTGGGTAAGGATGAAATTTCTAACGTTTTGGATCCCCCTTTCGCCGTCAGTGGTCGCAACCTCGGTTTGCCAGATAGCGAAGAGTTCTTCGCAAGCCTCTAAAACCTCTCCTTCATGCCAAGGTAAGATTCCTCTTTTAATAGCCAGTTCCCCGGCATGAGCTACCAAACGGAAACGCTCGCGAACCCTTTTCGCTTCTGGTGTCAGGGCGTACCCAATCTGGTCAGCCTTAAAATCCCGCCAACCTTCCAATAAATCGCCGCTCTCCAGAAACGCAGGTCCAGCCCATCCGTAATTAGATGCGCATGCTCTTTTAATGCTGTCTACCGCGTCACCATCAGGAAAAATTTGGTCTGCGGAGATGTCCACCAGGCGCACCAGCTGGCCGCCGGCGGCATGCTCCACAAAAGCGGAAACGGCAATCTCACCGGCAGACAAGACTAGCACGCGCCATGCTCTCCTTTTTGCGATAGCTCCGGTTCTGGTGGCGCGACTCTTACCTGTTCCGGCCATCACTGAATAGATAATCCGGCCAAAATCTCGACTGTCACCTTCGCCAATTTCATCAATAACAAGGGGCAGATCGTTGAACGATGCCGCCATGCCTTCGAGCCCATTGCGGGTCGCGTTCCAGCGTTGGATATAGGCATCACTACCGCCTTGGATGGCGGGATCTGCTCCATTTCCCCACGCGCTCGCCGCTGTCTGGAGCAGGCTTGTTTTTCCTCTGGAAGTCACGCCGTGAAAGTGGAAGCCACCCGATTGCACGCCTGCCAACTGCATTACTGGGGCCGCTAAAGCCGCTGCGATAGCAAACCGGACATGGGTGCCACAACCTTTTACGATATCCTGCCAAGCCTCCAGCGAACCGCTTTGAGAAAAGCAGGTGTCGAGCCTTCTCTCGTCTGGTTGATAGATGATTCGTTCCCCTTGGGGTTGGTTAATTGTGATATGTGGCAGGATAAATGAGCTTCCATGCCAGCCTGTGTTAGTGGCCGCTCTGAGGCGGTCGGCCACCCGGAAAGACGCTAAGTATTTTAGCAATGCCTTTTCCTTTCCTGGCATGATGGGAAGCCCACGGTCGGCAAGATACTTGGCTAGGTCAGCGCCTTGACCGTAGAAAAGCTCTGCGGGGATAGCCTCTCTGCGCTCTTGACCATCGTCGTCAATCCATGCGACCAAACGACCCCAACTTTGGCCGTTGGTGTCCCTGCTCATGGCCTCAATCCAGCAAGGACGCCAGGTAAGACGCTTTTCCCGCACAGCCTGCTCTTTTTTCAATAACTCCGATTCAAGCTTTGCTACCTGTTCTTCATCTCCAGCCTCTGCGGCTTCATGTATCATCGATTTATAAGTTTCGTAGTCCGGTCTTTTACCTTGATAAACGCCGGAATCATCGAACCAAAAGCCGCTAGGAGCCTCTGGAAAACGCGGAGACTCTGGGTAAGGTGATTCTGTAGCGGTTCCGGTAGGCTGGGTCTCCGGCTCTTGCGGTTCATCGTTCACCGGTTCCCCGCCGCCATCATTGCCTGGCGTTCCCCCCAATGCCGCTTTCGTGGCCTTCAATCCATGTTCGCGGTGGTAATCGTTCCAATCCGTGCCGACCTCTGGGGGCATGATAAACGCCGCTCCAACCGCCTTAGCTGCCTTTTCCCCTTTCTCCCTGCCGGTGCCGGATGTGTCATGGTCGCCAGCAACCACGATTTCAACGTCCTTCGCTTTGGCGCGGATGTTCTTTGCGACTGATTCAAGATTCCCGGCGTTCAATGCCACCACCACGGTGCATCCGATAGCTTCGTGGACGGAAGCCCCTGTAGCATAACCTTCCACGATATAAACCCGCTCCATACTGCCGGGGATAACATGATATCCGCCTTTGATTACTCCACCTGAAAGAAAGCGTTTTGATCCGTCGGGCTTAATGAACTGAAGTGAAGTTAGCCGCTTATTTATTTTAATAGGGATAAGAAGATCATCCCCGCTAACGCGAACACCATATGCGCCAACTCCTTTCCTCTCAAGATAAGGATGTGATGAACACGGCTTCGCCTGCTCCCATATCTCTGATGCTTTAGCGGCTGCCTCGGCTTGCTCTTTCTGGCGTTCCTGCTCTCTCTTCTTCTTGTTCGCCTCAATCTCTCGCCGCCGAGCGGCCCTTTCCTCTGGCGTATCCTCTACAGGCGTCCCCTCTGGCTGCCAGCGTAGCCACTGGCCAGGGCCGTGTTCATCCCATCGGCCATAAAGGGCGTTCGGGATACCGTCTGCAAAAAGCTGGTAAAATCCTTTTTTATCACCCCTCTTTTCAACGTCAAACCTGTGTTGCCGGCCGTCAGCGACCACCACCGGTTCGGCGATGAATCCAACCTCCCGCGCTAAAACCTCTGAGAATTGTCTTTCGATGTCTGAAACATTGCATCGTATGTTGGTTTTTCTATACTGTGCCATGTCTACTACTCCTCACTCATGTGGTAGAATCTGGGGAGGCCGCTGCCACGGCCTCCTTTTTCTGTTAGTGAATAACCTTTGATTGGGCTTCGATTTGCTCCACCTCATCCAATCGAAACCGCACACACCTTTTCCCCGAGCCAAACTTGTAAATGGGGGGGAGAGAATTACTGTCTCTGGATAACCAGTTATATAAAGTTTTAATAGAAATTCCCCACCGCTCCGCCAGTTCTGGGATTGTGATATATACTACTCCTTTACTCATATCCTATTCCTACCTGCCAATAGTGCTATTCACGTCAGGGGAAACCCAACGGTCATGGGGGTATTGTAAGGGGTATTTTTCACCTCGAAAGAGTTCTACGACTTTTAGCAATCACCATGTAATCAAACAGTTAGCTTGACATATATGTGTTTTATTTGTATAAAACCTAGAAAAGAAAATAGCAGGGAAAATAAGATAGTTTATTCAAAATTATTGACTAGGCCTTAACCAATAACACTAAAAACCACGCCGCCACGTCACATGAAATCGGCAGAACCCATAAAACGCCGATGGCTTTTCTAGCGATGATTTACCCCTTTTTTCTCGTGATGGTCGGGGCTATCGCCCCTCTACGTTCGGCTGCGCCGGGCTGTCGTTCGGGTGGATGTTATGGGTGATATGGCCGGAAACTCAGTGACACGCCAGTGACACGGGCGAAAATCAGACAAGAAAAAGGGGCTAACGGAATCCGCTAACCCCTTGATTTTATTTGCTTTTTTTGGTGAGCCGGACAGGTCTCGAACCTGTGACCCGCAGATTAAAAGTCTGCTGCTCTACCAACTGAGCTAC
>RFGJ01000379.1 GCA_003696665.1 Gammaproteobacteria bacterium
GCTGGACGACTGAATGCCTTTGATGTCCCCTTAGCACCACACGGCACACCATTTCAGCAAAGTGTCTGGCGGGCTCTACTGACTATCCCCTACGGTGCACTGCGAACCTATCAAGACGTCGCTGATGCCATCGGTCGCCCAACAGCCGTGCGCGCCGTCGCCAACGCGATTGGCGCCAATCCCATTGCCATTATGATTCCCTGCCATCGAGTCATAGGGCGAAACCGTCAACTCACAGGCTTTGGCGGTGGCCTGGTCAACAAGCGAATCTTGCTTGAACGTGAAGGCCACAAGATGACTGACGCCACTGACTTAAAACGTGCGAAGGTCATCTAGGCGTGGCGCGACTTGTGTACATTTTGGGCGAACACAATGGCGAGCCAGGCCATAGGCGCATAGGCCAGCAGAATATCGGCCAACACAAAGGTCGCTGGCAATGGAAATAACCAAGCCACTGAAATACTACTGACCATAAATAGGGCGCAGACGACCCAAGCCGCCAACTGGCCATTTGGCGACGCTCGGAGCGCGGCCAGCCAGCAACCAGAGAAAGTGCCCGCCGCGTGGGCGCCGATAGGAATGAGTGCGTAGGGCCACGGAATGCGGCGAAGCGCCTCACCTAACCGCTCTATGGATAGGTCTTCGTCAATCGGTAACGGATACCATTCATTTAAAACAGAAAACAACAGGGCATTGACCACCATGCCGAGCAGCCAACCAAACAATATGGACAACGCTAATCGGCGCAATCCGTCGCCTCCAACTGAAATGCATCCGCGTCTTGATGGAACGGCAGGGTTTGACGAACTTCATTGAGATGCGTCCGATCAATCCGCGCCACCCCTATGGCAGGATGGGGGCCTAACGTTAGCAGTGATCGCCCCATGGCATCCAGAACGGTCGAATCGCCTTCATAGGTCCAACCTCGCGCGTCGCTACCCGCACGATTGAGGGCCGCCACATAGCACTGGTTTTCGATGGCCCGCGCAGGCAGCAGCTTGCGCCATGCATCGGCACGCGGTGTTGGCCAATTCGCCACGACAAGCATGATATCGTAGTCTAAGTTCTGCTGACGACACCACACTGGAAAGCGCAAGTCATAGCAGACAAGCGGCAGAATACGCCAACCACGCCAATGCCAGATGACCCTTCTCTGTCCCGCCGTATACCTTTTATGCTCACCGGCCATACGAAATAAGTGGCGTTTGTCGTAGTACTTAATCACACCTTCCGGGGTCACCCATAAAAAACGGTTGTAACAGGCATCCCCCTCACGAATGGCCAAACTCCCAGCGATGACACGGTTCAGCGTGGCTGCCTGCTGCCGCATCCAGGTCACCGTCTCTCCCGTCATCGTTTCCGACACTTTTGCTGGGCTCATGGAAAATCCGCTATTGAACATTTCAGGCAATAAAGAAATGTCCGCTGGGGCCTCTCGCATCATCTCCGCAAGGCGTTCACAGTTTGTCCGGGCATCTTCCCAAACCAATTCAGCTTGCACCAACTGAATTCGCAGAGCCTCCATCACTTGCCACCAACACTTTTTTACAATAGCGTTTACGTTAAATTCATTCGACCAAGAAGTCTATGACCAATTCCCCAGAGCATGCGCTCACCACTTTGATGCGGCAAACCATCCCCATGCTTGATTTCGCTGACTGGCGACTGACATCCATTAGCCGCACGCGTGCCAGTGCCCGCGCACCGCTATCACCGAACCGCAACATTCATGGGACTGGCTTTGCCGGGGCACAATACGTCACTGCCGTCGCCACTGGTTGGGCACTGATTCAATATTTGACGAGTGTTGCCGATATGCAAGGGGAAGTGGTGTTGCGTGATGCGAACATTCGTTATCGTCGCCCGGTCAAAGATGACATGATCATCAACGCCTGGCGCGATACTGAAATCTCTGATCGGAAACACTGGTACCCAGTGTGTGTTGAGCTCATCAGTCAGGAGGCGGTGTGCGCCGAATTTCGTGGAGTGTATGTGTTTTTGCCTGCTTCATAAGCGTTGTCAACGCCGGTGGCTGGCGCACAGCCTTGCAACAACGAATCCCCACCTATGATACACTGACACTCGCCGGACAGACCGTCCTGTATCGTCAGGAACACCGCGGTCTTCGCAGAGGCGTTGCGTTAGTGATCGATAACTTACCTGACACATATGAACACAATTGGGTCCGGCAAGGATTGACCCACAAACTGAACAACAAGGGCTGGTCTGTCGCGATACTGACAAGGCCATCGTCTCTGCCAACACAATGGTTAGGACAATTGATCGAGGCGGTATCAAAACTAGATGATCGCCCCGTCGATATTATTTGGCTGCAGCCATCCCCAAACTGGCTTGACAAGGCTATCGCTTCCCTAAACGCACGCAGCCACATCGTGCTCTTTGTGAAAGCAGCGCCAACACAAGTGGCGACAGACCAACGCTGGGTCCCGAAAAAGCCAACGCTATTTGTGATCACCATGTCTCCCCCTGTGAATGACTGGTTACTCAGGCAAATGCAACTTGCGGAAACCGCTGGACATCCCCTGTCTATTTCATTTTGGCCGAACATTACCCCTGAACCTGCTGAAGACAATCTCATTGTGCGCCGCATGAGTGGTTGGCTAGCACGACAATTTGGGCAAGGCTCGGTCAAAACTTTTCTTTCCGCGCCGAATCGGTGATCATAGCTCTCTGGTTCAAAACAACACTTGCACATGACAGCCTGGGCTCACCAATTTCCGGCCATTGCTCGACTGCAACGCGAAGCGAAGGTTTACCTTGACTCGGCGGCCACGACGCAATTACCCCAAAGTGTCATTGACGCGATGACCCACTATATGCAGGCCCCCATGGCCAACGTCCACCGGGCGCAACATTCACTTGGCGCAGCCTGCAC
>RFGJ01000380.1 GCA_003696665.1 Gammaproteobacteria bacterium
CGCATAGCCAGAGCCGCTCGTGATCGGCGTCTGATCAGCGTCCACGACGCCAAGAAAGACTTCACCCGGATGATCACTGACTTTATTGTCCGTGACATTTTCATTGCGATACCAGACCAATACGCCTTGCTTATAGCCGCGCCCTTTCAGCCCAGCATCGTTCCCGGCATGATCACGCAACTGAACCCAATAATAGGCTTTTTTGCCGGGACTCCTGTCACCAATTCTGGCAAATCCTTTCATGGTCGCCAGTCCATCCGTTTCCGCATCATCTGACCAAGCAACCGACCCATCGGCTTCAACCACGAGATTGTCCATAACAAAACCGTAGCCGCCCGTATTCTGGTCCGTGACATACTTCACACCCAGCGTCACCGTTTGACCTGAATATTGTGATAGGTCAAACGTTAATTCGACCCATGCCGGTTCAGAGCCACCGGTGATGTCCGAAGACTTGCCGCTGATATAATTGGTCACGGTCGAATGTCTAGGATTGGTCGCTTTGGTGTGATTGCCAGCCACGGGTGTCCCGTTGACAGTCACCTGCACATAGTCCCAATCCGTCTCAATGTTCCAATGTGCCTGCATTTTCAGCGTCAACGATGTCGCCGATGGCAAGCTGACGGTCTGTGTCCAAGTGTTGGATAGGTTGTCACCGCGCCCAGAATAGTATTGCCAGTTACCCGCATAAGGCGCGAAAAAAGGCACATCAATATTGCCAAGATCAACCTCCAACAAATTGGTGGCATTGCCTGAGGTATCGTTCCAGCTCGTTAAGTCAATCGACTGACCCGGGTGCTGAATCTCGGAAAGTGAGACAGTCTTTTTAGTCACCCAGTTACCACCATAACGTTTTTGATAATAATCGCGTGCATATGGACTGAACGAACTCGGCTGCGATCCGGGAATGGCGCCAACCCAACTGCCAGCGGCCATCAGCGACCACAAACCGACCGGTGAACCGGCAGAGTCGCCACGATTGCCATTGGTGTCATATTCATCGGGCACGCCCAAATCATGGCCAAACTCATGTACTGAAACGCCGACGGCAGCATCAATGGGCTGAATGGTGTAGCCAAAAAGCTTTTTCCCTTGGGCAATCTCAACCCCCATAGTCGATACGCGACCTGTGGGATTCACGAAGAAACGATGCGACCAGATGGCATCCTCGCCTTGAGGACCACCCCCTGCTTCTTCACCTATGGTGGAGTGATAAATCATCACATGATCAATGAAGCCATCCGGCTCTTCGACATTGCCGTCGGCATCCAGATCATAGGGGTCTTCTTGGTCATACTCAGTCAAATCAATATTGTATTGGTTGACCGCTTTGGTCACGGCTTCAATAATCAGTGGCTCAACATTTTTATCCTGATCATTATTATTTGGATCATTGCCACCGTAATAGGCCACATCATGATCGGCCGTCACCCAACCATAGACCTTACCGGTAAACAGCAAACTTCCGCCCGATTCTTTCAGATAGTAGTCATAGCCAGTGATCAGATCCTCACCGTTCGGACCATCATAGCCACCGACTTTGAAGAGCATATCCTGATAATGCTGCGCGCTGTAGTCCGAGTAATACATCGAGGTGTCATTGGGCGACAAG
>RFGJ01000381.1 GCA_003696665.1 Gammaproteobacteria bacterium
ACCAGGTTCCCCTGGTCTATCATGGTGCGAAGCGCTTCTACTACAGCCCGCGCCATGTCTTTGAGAACAACACTTTGTACAACATCCAATGAGGTAGCATCAGCACTCTCATGTTCTCGAACAGTTACGGATGGGGATTTTCTAGGCATACAAACATCTCCTCTCTCATAGTCTTTTCAGGGCGTTTTTGGGGCTTACAGGCCTTTCTGGAGCCTCCAGAAGGTATTCCAGGAAGGGTTTGAGCATTCCGTAGCGCAGCAGGGCATTTGCATCCATCTTGCGGCCTCCCTGTACAGGGGATTGCAAGCACAAAGCATCTGGTCGCAAATCATCACGCAAGGACAATGCCTTATCTGGTTTGTCCATCCAGATAATCACTTTGGCAAATGCGTTCATCAGAGGGTATAACAATTTGCGTTGGATTTTCCCTGCCCCTTCACTGCCGATAGACACCGCCAGCAAACCTGGCCAACGAACCTGCCATACTGAAACAGCGTTCAGTTCACCTTCGACAATCAGAAGCGTAGTGTGCAGAGAGGGGACGTAATCGTACAGCCCAAAAAGATAAGGTTTGCTACCTGGATGGGCTGTGTAGCGCACTTGTCCTTCCTCATCCCGCAAGAAGCGATACTTCAAGGCGGTAAGGTTAAGGGCACCATCCAGATAGGGGATGACAATAGCCGGACGCCTGCGTCCACTTTTAGGGTCCCTGGGCGCAGCCAGCCCGAACATCCAATACTGCCAGGTGGCAGACGTAACCCCTCGGTCAGTCAGGTATTTGCAACCAGAATGCCCTGTAGGGGCGTTCAACGTTCTTACGCTCCGTAACAAAATTGCCAGGCATCGGTGCTGCCAGGTGGCAGAGGGCATTGCAAAACCGACATCCAGAGGATGAGCATCCGTATCTGGTTGTCGCACAACACTTCTTTTGCGGTGCTTCGTCAAGCGCGTGGTGCTAAGTGTTTCCAACGCGTCACGAAAAGAAAGTCCTTCAGCCTGCATCACAAAATCTATCGCGGTATGGTAAGCATTGTCCGTAGGGTGAGGGCAGGGGTTCTCGTTGCCAGGACGTAAGTGCCAGCGCCATCCCGATAAGGTGGGTTTGAGCGTAAATCGGTCTCTTCCACGTCCGCAAAATGGACAGGCGCCAACGTAATAGCGGCCACGCTTTCGAAGGGGAATACGCTGCTCTATGAGAGACAACAAATCAAAAGTGCGGTTGATTTCCTGGGCATCCATGTTGCCATCCTAAATACATTACGTTTCGCTGCAATTCGTAAACAATTCCTGTGTACTCTTCCACTCTCTCACTGTTTCACTGTTTTTTTCTTGGAACAGTAGGGGGGTGTTGAGACAGTGAAATAGTGGAAGAGTGAGAGAGTTGCATCAATGCAACAGGATAGTTACTTTTCTACGTCACTGATTTTCCACGCATTATTTGGAGCGTGGGGTGATGGGCCAGTATCCGTTATTGCATCTTTGAGGGCATTCCGCGCCCGGTACACTGTTGACCTGCTAAAGCCTTGCAAAGTGGCAGCCCGCAAGACATCATTCGGCTTGACCGGTTCCCCCATTTCAGCAAGGTACCCCAATAACCACTCGGCACACTCGTCTATCCTGGTAGGGCTGCGATATGCTTCCGGTGGACTATCCAGCCACTGGATGGTGACACCAGCCGGGTGTAGCGGCTTCATTTCGAAACCCAATGCTTTCGGTTTTGCTCCCAGGTTACTCTTCAAGACTGCCATCTTACGAGGGCCATCATCAGCGTCTGGGGTGGTCTGGACCTGCCATATTCCAATGATGGTGCGTCCAATAGCAACAATATGACTGCTACCGCGCAAGTCTTCGAGGTCCAATTCCACAAAAACGCTCTTCATGCCGGGCAAACTTCGTTTCTTGATATGGTGAATCAACAACACAGGGACATTGAAGCCACGCGCTATGCCGGAAAGAAACGCCAGAATGTTGCGCACATCCTCCACAGCGCTTTCTCCTTTGGTGCTGATGGTGCTCAATGAATCGATGATGATTACTCCTGGATTGATAACTGCCACCATCTTGTAGAGTTTGTCCTGGTATTTGCTCTTTCCCAGGTCCAGGATGTCATCAGCATCGGGGAGCATCAGGAAGAGTTTCTTGCGGTCTATCTGCCACCACTCAGCACGCTGATTGATGATTTGCGGGACATTTTCGGCATCCACATACAAAAC
>RFGJ01000382.1 GCA_003696665.1 Gammaproteobacteria bacterium
ATCAGGTTGGAATAATAGCTGTTCATGGAACGGACCAGTTCGACAACCGCCCGCCTTGTGACCGGATGCAGAAACGAACTCAGGGCCGCCGAACGGCGGATCACCTCCACAGCCAGATCGGCCAGATTTGAATCGCCAACCGAAGGGAACAAGGGCTCCATTTCGGAGATGTTGCTGTACAGGAAAGCTTCGGTCATCCAGATCGCCCCAGCCAGTTATTGGCCGATTTTTTGGCCGATGTTGTTTTGAAAAATTATTCTAATTAGCCAAAGGTTAGCCGCAATACAACGGTTTTTCAAGTGAAATTTTGGCCGGTTCTATGGCCGATTTCTGATGACGCAAAAATTTTCGGGGTCAGAGAATTTCCGGGAGGCAAGATCTTGAATTGTGAATTGTAGGGCTCATCAAACCACCCTGAAAGCCCGAAACCTGCCCATGATAGCCACAAAAAATTTGCATTTGAGACGATTTGTGGCCATTATTGACTCAGAAATTGAGGCGATAAGGATGGTTAATGACTCACGAACCCCACTACATCTGGCAACATCCTTCCTGGCCGGACTTTCGCTGGGACGGCAAGGCGCTGATAAAAGCTCTTGGAGAGTGTCGGTTTCAACAAGGCTCCCTCCTGACGCAAATGCGCGAGTTGGGGATGGAGGTCCGCCAGCAGGCCCGGGCCGAAGTGCTGATTGAGGAAGCACTAAAAACATCCGCCATCGAAGGCGAAACACTCGACCCGAAAGCCGTGCGCTCATCCGTCGCCCGCCGACTTGACCTGCCAACAGCCGGCTTGCCGGACATCCGCGACCGCCACGCCGATGGCGTGGTCGCAATTTTGCTCGAGGCAACCCGGAACCACGACAGCCCGTTGACGGCCGAAAGGCTGTTCTCTTGGCATGCAGCGCTTTTTCCTACCGGATACTCCGGCCTGCGAAAAATCCGGGCTGCTGCCTGGCGCGACGACCGGGATGGCCCAATGCAGGTCGTTTCCGGCCCCGTGAGTCGGGAAAAGGTTCACTACGAAGCCCCTCCCGCCAAACAGGTGCCCCACGAAATGAAGCGGTTTTTACGCTGGTGGGAAGTAAGTCGCAGAAAAGAAGATGGTCTTCTGCGGGCGGCAATTGCCCATCTGTGGTTTGTCGCCATCCATCCGTTTGACGATGGCAACGGCAGGATTGCCCGCACCTTGACCGAAATGGCGCTGGCCCAGGACGAAGCCCTTGCGACCCGTTACTACAGCCTGTCCTCACAGATAATGGCCGACAGCGCTTCTTACTACGCCGTCCTCGAATGCATCAACAAGGGGAATGGCGAGATCACAGAGTGGCTGTTGTGGTTTCTCGACTGCATGACCAGGGCCATTCTGCGGTCAAACGGACTGCTGAACAATGTGCTGGCCAAGGCCCGCTACTGGCAGAGTCACTTTCAGACGGAACTCAACGAGCGGCAGCGCAAAGTCATCAACCGCCTCCTTGAGGCAGGCCCGGATGGTTTCGAGGGGGGCATGACCAACCGCCAGTACGCCAGCATGACACATGTCAGCCGGGCAACGGCACAAAGGGAGCTGGCTGATCTGGTCAAAAAAGGCATCCTGCGACAAAACCAGGCAAAAGGTCGAAACGTCAGCTACAGCCTTGTCTGGGAAGATTCCGTCCGCTTCCAGGAACCAAGATAGAGGGCAGCGAAAATTCACGATTCAAGACCTGCCCCCCCGGCGGGAATTGAGCCAGGTCATTTTTCTGGCAGAAAAGTTGCTCTATGATGCCGGGTCATGAGACATCTGCTGCGCAAAACCACCGCGCTGCGGCTGGCGGTGCAATGGATCTTTCTGGGCTGGTGCCTCTTTCTCG
>RFGJ01000383.1 GCA_003696665.1 Gammaproteobacteria bacterium
CAACGAATGACCTCCCCGTATGTTCAATCTGTATTCCAGGCTGTGCCTTCAACTGGCTTTTCTTCAACGGATCTACGTATTCCACTTGTATTCAACGGACACGGTAGTTCATCCAAAAATGAAAAAGCTCTCAAGTGGCTAACCGGTATATCTTTTGTGAACACCAATAGCAGCGATGCAACTGTTACGGTTGAATACACAGCTTACAATGGTTATACGAATACCTGCACAGGGACTATTCCGGCAAATGGTAGTGGAGTATGGTACGCTCCTGAAGCCGGTACTGCTTCCAGTATCTTTACTTGCACTGGTGGACCAATATCCTGGTCCTATCCCGGCCCAACATATGGTTCTGTTAAGGTCACCTCAAATGTAGGAGTTTTAGCAATTGCCAACTCTAACCGATATGATACAGGCGCGGGGTTGGGAGCTGGCTATTCAAGCCTGGCGGCTGCCCCCAGTCAAGCGACATATCGAGCTGTCTGCCCTCTGGCATTCAATAAGGATGCTAGTACAGATTGGCTAACGGGTATACAGGCTGCTAATGTAGGTAGTATTACCACTGATATTAAATTTACAATGGTAAAAGCGGGCTTAGATCCATCAAGTAACAGCGTTGTCATTACGAAATCCAGTGTCAGCGCAGGTTCATCCGCTTCCGCTTACTTCCCCGAAGAAAGCTCTGCTTTTACCAATTTTGAGGGGGCGGTGTTTGTTGAAGCTACAGATACGAGTGCAAAGATCTCTGTATCCAGCTCAAACACAAATTATAATACACTTGGAGCAGCAGCTCTATACGATTGCATTAATTACTAAATTCGAATTTGGATGAAAGCTACATAGATAGTTAAACTGAAGCTACAACAATACCTTCGCCAAAATTGGTGAAATGAGAGCGGTTGAATACCATGCGTTCTTTATCTCTCCCAAGAAAAAACGCAAAAGGTATCAACCGCTTTTTGTCTTTATTGGGTATTTATTTTGTAAAGTTCAATAATGTCGTCCCAGGGCAAATATTATCAGGCGTATCTACTCCGGCCAACAGTCGGGTGATTGATGCACCGCAGAGGCACAGAGCGCGCAGAGTGACAACAAAATTTCTTTTTTCTCTGTGGCCTCCGCGTCTAGTATAATAAGCAAGGACACGGCAGACCGATTGCGTCTGGGTCCCACAAGGAGACCGTCGCAGAGCAAGGGTCGCCGTGTCCTCGCCGGGATTGCCCGAACAGTTGTTGGGGCCGCAAGAGCCCGCATCGCTAGAAAGGGCGTCCCGTGACATTCTACCTCACGCTGGAGGAAGTTGCAATGTCGCAGGCGAGCGCTCTCTACGTGGGCATTGACGTCTCCAAGAAGGTGCTGGATGTGGTGATCGGGCCGGAGGGGGAAGCGTGGTCGGTCTCTTACAACCCTCTAGGACTCCAGGAGTTGGTTCGGCGGCTGCGAGCCGTGCGGCCCGCGCTCATCGTAGTAGAGGCGACGGGCGGATACGAGCGGCGACTGCTGGAAGTCCTGTGTCTGGCGAGGTTGCCGGTGGCACGGGTGAACCCCCGCCGCGTCCGAGCCTTTGCGCGGGCGACGGGACTGCTGGCCAAGACCGACCGACTGGATGCCCGCGTCCTGGCTCGGTTCGGGGAAGCGGTGAAGCCCCGTCCCTACACTCTGCCGGACGAACAACAGCAGTACCTGAAGGACCTGGTTCGCCGTCGGCAGCAGTTGTTGGAGATGCGGACAGCAGAGATCAACCGGCTGGACACAGCGCCGACGCGCATCCAGGGGCAGATCCAAGAGCATATTCGATGGCTGGAGGAGCAGATCAAACAGGTGGACCAAGGAATCGATGATTTGATCGGCCAGGTGCCGGAGTGGAACGAGAGGGTGAACATCCTCAAAAGCGTACCAGGGGTGGGGAAGGTGACTGCGGCGACGCTGGCGGCGGAGCTGCCGGAGTTGGGGCAGGCTGATCGGAGGGAGATTGCTGCGCTGGTGGGCGTGGCGCCGATGAGCAACGAGAGTGGACAACGACGGGGGAAACGACGCATCCGAGGAGGACGTCCAGCAGTGCGGAGCGTGTTGTTTATGGCTACCCTGGCCGCAATTCGGAGCAACCCTGTGCTCCGTCGGCGCTACCGACGGCTGCTGGAGCGGGGGAAGGAGAAAAAGGTGGCCCTGGCAGCCTGTATGCGATACCTGTTGGTCGTGCTGAACGCAATGATTCGCCATCATCAACCCTGGAATCCGGCTCTCTGCGGGGTTTGACACCCCTCACCCGCTTGACTCACAACACAGTTGCTCTGCGGTG
>RFGJ01000384.1 GCA_003696665.1 Gammaproteobacteria bacterium
AATGGAGGGAAGAAGTTCCTCGGGCGCTGCAACAAGGGCGTTGTAGTCTACGGGCAAATATGCGATGTGGGGCTGGGTGCGCATCCACTGCTCCACCTGAACCAGATGCCGCCGGTAGAGGTCTGCCAGATGTGCGTCGTCGATCTGGGGCGTTTCCTGCCGGTGCACCAACATCCGCCGTTGGGAGGCCAGGATCTCTTCCATGCGACGGCGCATCAACAGCACGCGATAGGTGTAGCCAGCCGGCAAGTGTGTCAACAAAGCAGTAATGATTTTGACTGCTTTGCCTTGCGCCTCTGGAAGCCACGCTGTATCGCCATCAGGCAACTTTTTGACGCGTTCGAACTCGTAGTAGCCTTTGGGATTGTCGCTGTCCGCCTGGCGCTGGAAATCAGCGAGAGGCGGGAGCCCGCCTGCCTCCAACATTTGCATCATCAGAGACGTACCCGAACGGGGCAGTCCCGAAACAACGATGATCCAGTTGCGCCGGGCCCGCTCGCCCCGCCATTTGTTGAACACGTTCCGCACCATCATGGTCGAATTTTGTCCTTGACCCAATTCTCGGGTATTGTCAACGATAAGGATTTGACCAGTATACCCTCCGATCATCAGTTCAGCAAGAAACTGGGGAGATCGGTGATCTCTACTCCTTGGTTCATCAATAGAGTTGTTGGGAGGAAGTCCTGTTCAATGAGAGTATGTTACTTCGGCACATATCGTAATCAATATTCTCGTAATCGAATTATGATTGAGGGGTTGCGGCAAAACGATGTCCAGGTTATGGAGTGTCATGAGCCTCTCTGGAAAGGCATCGAGGATCGTATTCAAACTGTTCGAGGTGGATGGCGTACGCCCCGATTTTGGCTTAGAATCTTCCGCGTATATTGGCAGCTCATCCGGCATTACATGCGAATGCCCGAACATGATGTTGTGGTCGTGGGTTATCCAGGCCAACTTGACGTCTATTTGGCGCGCTTTCTGACTCTACTACGGCGCAAACCGTTGATGTGGGATATTTTTATGTCTGTTTATCTCATCGCGGTGGAACGGAAATTGGATCGTGTCAGTCGACTCGGTGTGTGGCTGCTACGGATGCTGGAGTGGTTTGCATGTCGTCTTCCTGATGGTTTAATTATAGACACCGATGAATATGCACACTGGTTTGAAGATACGTATGGGGTTGCGGCGACAAAATTCGCTAAAATCCCAACAGGGGCTGATGATCGAATATTCCAACGGACGGCAAAGTCCAATCCATGTCCAAATGACAAGATGCGTATTCTTTATTACGGCACATTTATCCCCAATCACGGCGTGTTGACCATGATTGAAGCGGCGCGCCTCTTGACGGACGAACCAAACATGCATTTTGAGTTCGTGGGTGATGGCCCCGAGAAAGGGCTTGCCGAGGAAATAGCCAGACGATATGACTTAGAGAACGTAACATTTATTGACTGGTTGACGCCTGAATCACTGCGGGAATACATTGCCCGTGCGCACATTTGTCTGGGGGCCTTTGGCGTTACGCCCCAATCTCTGATGACAGTCCAAAACAAAATCTACGAATGTCTGGCGATGGCGAAGCCGGTTGTCACTGGGGATGGACCAGCCGTACGACGTCTTTTTGTCCATGGTCAACACGTGTGGTTGTGCCCACGAAATGACCCTGCCGCCCTGGCCGATTCCTTACGGATATTGTGTGAGGACCCTGAACGTTTGGCGAGGCTCGGGGAAGAAGGCTGGAAGCATTTTCAGGCGAATTTTACGGTTTATCATATCGGCGCTCAGTTCAAGACGCAGATTGATAGACTCGTGAAAGAACATGCAGGCCAGACAAAGAGATGATAAAAGTCGCATTTGTGACAACAGCAAGCCTTGATAGCCCATACGGAATCGGCCGATGCTATCCTCTGGCCAAATATCTTGCACGCCTCGGATGTCAGGTGCACATCGTCGCTCTACACCACAATTGGACCTCAGTTACGCATCCCTATCAGATGCAGGAGAATGTCCACATTCATCACGTGGGGCAGATGCACGTCCGAAAAGTGGGAGATGATACACTGTATTTTCCCCCCCCTAAGCTGGCCTGGATCGCTGCACAGGGGCTGTTGGCGCTCACGCGAGCCTTGCTTGCCATTCAGCCTGATATCATCCATATCGGCAAGCCACATCCACAGAACTCTATAGCGGCTTTCATCGCGGCTCATACGTCATCTGGGCGCACACTGTTGCTAGATTATGATGATTATGAAGCTGGCATCAATCGTTTTGGGCATCCGTTGGAACGCCGGGTTATTCAATTTTGCGAAGATCGTGTTCCTCGGCATGTACATGGGGTGACGACACACTCGTCCTTTCTCAAGGAACGTCTCATCTATCTAGGTCTTCGACCAGACCGTATCATGCGTTTGCCCTCAGGCTTTGATCCGGAGCGGTTTCAGAGGCGGTCACATGAAGATGTCTTGGCCCTTGAAAGCAGGCTGGGAATCAGAGGAAGGCGAGTAGCACTCTATGTCGGAACAATTTCATTTAACAATCATCCCATTGATCTGCTCCTGGAAGCTTTCGCGCGCGTGGCGCCTGTTCAAAGTGATGTCGTGCTCGTGTTGGCGGGAGGAGGGGCCGATTTAGAACGCGCTCGTCATCTTGCTGAACAATTGGGGGTTGATTCCCAATGTCGGTTTTTGGGGCGCGTCCCACCAGATCGCGTGCCTCTTCTTTTGCAAGCAGCCATGTTCTCTGTAGACCCTACGCGAAAGAGCGCTACCGAAAAGGCCCGCTGGCCGCTCAAAATTGTTGAGAGCTTGGCAGCGGGTATACCTGTTGTAACCGGCGATATCGGTGACCGCAGAGAGATGTTGGACAATGGGCAGGCAGGAATTTTGACAACGCCAGACGATGTTGCTTCCCTTGCCGACGGTCTTCTAATGGCTTACACCCAAGAGTCGCGTATCCGCACGATGGGTGATGCGGCAAAACGGCTGTCGGAAAGGTATAATGCTGAGTTGCTAGCGGAGCAACTGATGGGCTTTTATCACAAATTCCGTGCAGACAATCGCTGATCTGCACAATCAGGCATGATTGGCAAGAAATGTGGTCCCTGCGTCTGCAAAGTGTAGGGCTGAGTACAAGTACAAGGATTATAACAAAAATGGGAGAGCATCCTCGCCGGCGTACAGAGCAACCAAACTTCTTGATAATCGTCCTCGATGCAACGCGTGCCGATGCATGCTCGTGCTATGGGGCCGCCCAAGAGACGACGCCTCATCTCGATCGTTTGGCCGAAGAAGGGGTCCTATTTGAACAGGCAATTTCACCTGCGCCGTGGACTCTTCCGGCTATGATGTCTATGCTCACCGGTTTGTTTCCCAATCAGACGGACATCTATCAAACGCGTCGCCTGGACACGCACATTCCTACGTTGCCGGCACTTCTATCCGACCACGGTTATGCCACCTTCGCTGTAACAAACAATAGCTGGCTCAGCCCGGCCTTTGGCCTGATCCGAGGATTCCAGAAACTCCACAAGCTCTGGCAGTTGGTCCAAGTTGATGACGACATTACGATGGTGAATGTGACGGAAGATGCGCCTGACAAGAGCCTATATCAGGCTGCGTTGCAACGTTTGCTCAGAGGCAATCCAGCAATCAACGCGTTGAACTATCTGTTCTATCGTCGCGTTCAGAAGGTGGACTATGGGGCGTCTCGTACGCTTGCTCCCCTCAGGAAATGGGTGGACACCCTAGATGATGGTCGTCCTTGGTTTGCCTTGGTGCATTTCCTGGAGGCCCACCTGGAGTACAAGCCTCCCTTGCAATGGCTCGAACGGTTTGCGAGGGATCGGCAACGTGCATTGAGGCTTCTGCATTCCGATCAACGACGTATTTTTTGGCAACATAACGCAGGCGTTGCACATCTCACGGAAGAGGACCTGCGCGCCTGGCAAGATCTCTACCTAGCTGAGGTCGCCTATCAAGACTACTATTTGGGACAAATCCTCAAATGGCTTGATGAAAACGGCCATCGTGAAAACACATGTGTCATTGTCGTAGCTGACCATGGTGAGAATCTCGGCGAACACGGTCTTTTGAATCACCAGTACTGCCTGTATGACACCCTGATTCGTGTGCCATTGGTGGTCTCTTGGCCATCCGTCCTGCCCAATGGAACGCGTGTGTTACACCAGGTTCAGACGTTGGACGTGTTTCAGACTGTATTGGACATGGCCGGCATTGAGCCCCCCCATCCTTATAGCAAGACTTTGCTGGCCCCAACGGGGCGAGCTCACACTTTTGCTGTATACGGACGACCTCGTCCACCGCGCCCATCGATCCTTCAAAAATATAATATTTCCCCTGAACAGTTACAACGGTTTGAAAGAGGATTAACAGCCGTCCGCTCTGACAACTACAAGTTGATCCGATCGGAGCAGGATGTTGCCGAACTCTACGCCTGGCGGGACGATCCATTTGAGGAGAACAATCTTGCGGCTGTGCACCCTGAGGTGGTAGCAGAATTGAGCGGGATTCTACGTGCCTGGGAGCACGAGTTGCATGTCCAAGGCGCCCTCTCTGTACCGCAGGATGCCGACTCCATGCAGTTGGACCCTTTGCTTGCGGCTCGCCTCCGTTCTCTTGGCTACCTGGATTGAATTATCCGCTGTGCGTGGACTCATGAAGCGAACGTTCGCTGATGGTGCGCCTCTACGCCTCATCCTGTTCAACATAGGCGCCCTTTTTTCTGGCACAGCAAGCGCCCGTTTCTTATCCGTCATCGCTACCGTATTGGTGACGCGGGCCGTAGGACCTGAGCAGTACGGTTCCTATGCATCTGTCTTTGCAGTGGCTCGTATTGCCTCAGTGTTTTTTTCCCTAGGGTTAGATGGTTGGCTTCTGCAACAGGGCGCTTCAGCAGATGGAGAGAAGAACGCTCTCCCGCAGCGCTTGACCACTTCCCTAGTCATCCAAACGGGTCTTGGTCTGATATGGCTTATCTTGTTGGCTGTATTCGATGGCATGTGGGGAAACCATTGGTTTCCGCCCCGGTTGCTCCTGGTTGGCGCCATCGCGATCTTTTTTGAGGAGTTGACATACACAGGCTGGACCGCTTTCAAAGTGACGCTTGACAACCGGATGACATTCATCCTCATGCTCGCGTTTCAAGCCAGCCAGCTGTTCTTATTCGGAGCCTTGTATGCATCACATGTGACAGATGTCTACCTATATATGATCGCACGCGACCTTGTCTCAGCTGGTGGAGCAGCTATGGCTCTTGTCGTTGTCTGGCGACGAATAGGCTTTATGTTCGTGCCTCAAGAGGTTGGAAGAACCCTCCGTGCCACGGTTCCTTATGCATTGTCCATGGTTCTAGCCCTAGTTTACGGGCGTGCTGATATCACGATTGCCGGGATGCGTCTTGGACCTGCCTCTGCCGGATTCTATGCGCCCGCTGTCACACTTGTGATGGCCCTATCTCTCATCCCAGGCGCGATTTATGGCGTGATGTTGCCCTGGACAAGTCGCACCTATCGCGTCACGCCGACAAAGCTCCCCGTCATCGCCCGAAATCTCTTCATCTGGAGCGCTCTACTCGGCATTTTTCTCGCTTTGGTGCTCTTTTTCATCGCCGATCCTTTGGTGCTCTTCCTGTATGGTGAGCAATTCGCTGCTTCGAGCGCGCTGCTACGCATCCTGAGTGGTGTAATTGCACTGCGGACATTGAACTTTTCCGTTGCTGCGATCATTGTCGCTATTGGACTGCAGGGCCGTCGAGTCACGGCACAAGCAGTTGCCGCGCTGTTCAATGTAACTGCCAACTTGCTTTTCATTGACGTATTCGGCCTGCCCGGCGTCGCGATTATCTATTGCGCTTCAGAGTTGATTTTGTTGCTCGGCTATGCATCCATTTGGTATGCATTCATGCGTCTCCAGACATTCACGAGTGGTGACAATGCACCCTAATATCGGGCTGTTGGAAAAGTGAGACGAATCCCGTGGGAGAATCGATGAAGAAGATAGCGCCGGTGAAAATTCTGGTCATTCATGTCCATTCTTCACGCAATGCCGGAGACGCTGCGTTGCTTGCGGCAACCCTTGATCAACTTTACGCTCGCTTCCCTGGTGCTGTCATTACCCTCGCAATGAACGAACCGGCGAGTTTTTCAGGACGTGAACGAGCCATTGGATCGTTTACATGGTGGTTCAAGACGGTAGTAGAGGGACGCTCTGTCTGGCGTAAAGCCATGCTTCTCAAACTTCCTTTTCTTTTCTTGGCGTCCGCTGTTTACGCCCTCGCTACGCGATGGGGAACTGGACGTTTCAGACTTATCAGTCAGGAATGTCAGCAACTATTGGACGCCTACGCCGAGGCTGATTTGATTGTCAGTTGTCCAGGCAACTACTTTTACAGTAGCGGAAAACTAGGGCTGCCCTTTCTGTTCACGTTGTGGAGTTTGGGGTACGCCTTGATGATGGGGAAACCAACCTATTCCATGCCTCAGACCGTTGGCCCTTTGTGGAGGCGGAGGGATCGGTGGCTAGTCGCCCGGTTCTTCCGCGGATACCGGCTGCTGTTTTTGCGGGATCCTCGCAGCGCCCGTCTTTTGCGGAGCCTTGGGCTTCGGGTGCAGAACGAACAAGTCACACCCGATATGGCCTTTGCCCTCCAGGGGATTCCTCATCAAGCGGCGGAGCGCCTGCTTGCCGAACGAGGAATCTCATTAAACCAGCCTTTACTCGGCGTAACAGCGATGGATTGGGGGCTCCAGAACAGCCGTTTTGGAAGACAACCGGAATACGAGGCAGCGATCGCGGGGGCTGTGCGTTGGTTTATCACGCATTATGACGGCGCGGCCGTGTTTTTTGCCCAAGTCCACGGCCCATCAAACGCGGAAGACGACCGCAAGGTTGTAGCCCGAATCAGCAAGCAGCTATCAGATATTCAGGACCGCGTGTTTCTCGTCACTGACATCGGCGAGCCTTGGACTCTTCAATCTCTCTATGGCTGCATGGACATCTTCCTGGGGACGCGACTCCATTCTTGTATTTTTGCAATGACCGCGGGGACGCCTGCTCTTGCCATTGCCTATCAGTCGAAGACGTGGGGAATCTATGAATCCCTTGGCCTCGATAAATACGTCATCGACATCGATGATGTGACCGAGTTGCAACTCATCAGGAAATTGGATCGGCTCTGGGCCGAAAGAACGCGGGTGCGCTCTCATTTGCATGAACAGATCAAGGTGATTCAGGCCCAAATTACTGCGATCGGCGCCCGCATTGCGCGAGATTTCCATCAACTCCGAGGTGTGAACTCCATTACCAGATATGGACATTGACACAACACAGATTGATGAACGGAATTCGGTGCTTCAGATCATCGCCGGTTTCGCCGTCGAGAGCCCGCTTGGTGGCATTGAGCGATTCGGCATCGAATTGGCGCGCCAGCTGTATCAACGGAAACGGTTCCAGCCTGTGCTTCTAGGGCTCTGGGATTGGGGGACTAGGTACGATAGCGAATGGCAGCGCCGACTCCTCGATGAAGGGATGCCAACCCTGATAGGCGCCCCCTGGCGCGATCGATCCCCCTATCTTGCGTTCGTGCACTCCCTTCGCCGTCTTGCAGACGAACTCGATGGACGTCGCATCGGCATTATTCACAGCCACAGCCAGTTTGGAGATGTGGCTGCTTTGCTCTTGCGTCACAAAGTGCAGGCTCGCGCCCTGGTTCGGACAGTTCACAACGAACGGGAATGGCCTAAGCGGCCCTTTCGTCGGCTGTTCTTGACCAATGGACTCTTTCCATTTGTCTTTGATGCCGAAGTCGGCGTCGCACAGCAGGTTACGGACAACCTGAACCGGCGACCTATGGCGCGTCTACGCAAAAAGAAGGCGGAGTGCATCTACAATGCCTTGGACTTTCGGCGTTTTTCCCGCTCTCCGGGGGACAAAACTACGGCGCGCCGACGCCTTCAAACGCCCTCTGACGCAGTTGTAATCGGTACAGTGGGACGTCTGACAGCTCAGAAGGGATATGATGTTCTGCTTCAGGCCTTTTCGTCGGTGCAAAAAGACTACCCCAATGCCTATTTGGTGCTTGTCGGGGCAGGTGAGCTACAGACGTCCCTGCATATCTATGCACAGCATCTCGGAATCGACAGACGCACTGTGTTTACAGGCGCCATGAGCCAGATTGAGGCGGTCTACCCTGCGTTTGACGTGTTCGTCTCCTCGTCTCTTTGGGAAGGGCTTCCGACTGTCATTCTCGAAGCCATGGCGGCGGGGATTCCTGTCGTGGCCACCGCTGTATCCGGGAGCAGTGAACTGGTTCAGCACGGGGTGACAGGGTATCTGGCTCAACCTGGCGATCCGACGTCCCTGGCTCACTACATTGTAGAAACCCTGCGCTATCCCGAGAAAGCAGCCAAGCTGGCTTCCTGCGCGCTGGCTGGAGTCCGCGAACGTTTTTCGATTCAGAATGTGGCCCAACAGTATGAGGCGTTGTATGCTCGGGTCTTGCAGGGGAAATAGGGAGACATTCGGCGGAACATTCCGGGAATGTCACGTCAACTCATTTTTGAATACAAAATGTGAAGTCGAGCATGCATTTCGAACCGAAACCGATCCTTTTCGGGATGATCTGAGAAGAAGTCATGGATTGCCCGTCGGCAGCCACTCCACTCGTCGTAGTCATCCACAATAATTCGTCCACCAGGTGCGAGGTGGGGAACAACCCTGGTCAGACAGACCATGACAGAGTCGTACCAGTCACTATCGAGATGAAGCAGAGCAACGGGCTCATTGACAGACAAGACATCCTGGTAGAGTCCCTTGATCAATTCGATTCGTTCTCCGGCCAGATCAAATCCATAGCGTCGAAATGTGTCCACAACGGTTTCATATAAATTCTCTTGGTACCCATAGTACGTCCGCCCCTTGAGCCCTGGAGACAACCCAGCGCGAATCAGTTCATAGCGATCCTGGGCATCACGGCCATCCCTTTCTGATGGCGGTGGGATCATCCCAAAGGCATCGTAGACGCGAAACGTTCTCGTCCTCGCCTTGGCGGCTGCTATGACGAGGGCGGAGCCGCCAAGGGCGCATCCACACTCCAAGATCGCCCCTTCTACGCCTTTCTGTTCTATCTCCTTGACCGTTGTGTACAGGTCTAACAAGGCTGGCAGATCTAGATAGGTCAATGCCTCTTTGCGCACGCCGCGCAGAACAGCGGCGTCTCCCGGGGACGATAAGAACAACCGCCCGAGGCGAAGATATCCGGCGGCTTTGAATAGGAGACGAGGAAATGCGTTTTTCATGAAACCATGCCGAAACCAAGAAATTCAGGGGCCCTGGCTCAGCCAGGGCCCCTGTTCGTAGAGATAAACCACAGCAACGCAGTTAGGCTTCTATCTACTGGACGGCGATTCCGTTGTAATCTTCGGCCACGGTGCCGCCGTTGAATCCGGTAGAGATACGTACCGTGGCGATCAATTGGCTGCCACTCGGACCTTGAACGATCACAGCGCCACCGAAGCCGCCGCCTGGATTGGACTCAGGGTTGCCAAATTCGTCCAGCTCAATCTGCTGATGCCCTGAAGCAAGCGTGGCCTTGGAAGCATTGCTGTTTTGCTTCTCGCCTGCTGGGATATCCGGCAATGTGTGAGTGCCGACCACTTCGCCATTCTTGTTGAGATACTGTACAACCACGCCACTGACTGTAGAGGTGCCAATGTTCTGGACGGCGATGAATCCACGCTGCCGCTTACCGGCGTCGTAGTTCTCTTTGCTCGTCCAACGGACATAGGGCAGGGCCAATTTGCTTGAACCGGAAGTCTCACCCAGGAAGGCAGTTGAGCGGCCACCGCCACCAACTTTACCAATGACAACAATGTCGGCCGCCGTACTGGTGATGGTTGCCGAACCGCTGAATCCAGCACTGTTCAGAGCGCTGCCATCCTTCTTTTTGCAAGCATTGAAGGATTCTTTCTTGCCTGGGTCAATCGTACGGGTATCGCTTTGACCGCTGCTGTAGGCCACAGTCACCGAAGTCGGGGCTGTTCCAGCGTTCTGCACCGCGTATACCGATGTGGCGCCAAAGGCATTGCAAAGAGCCGACGGCATATACACTGTCCTGGCGCCTCCATTCACGCCCTCAAAAGCGCGCGCTGCGGCGCCATTCGTGGACAGCTCAAGCGCAGAGGCAACGATCTCTGCTGGATTCTGAGTGCCAGCGGCGGTCGCCGTCACAACAGCCGAGCCATTAAATGGGTCGGGGATTTCGCTCATCTGCCCGAGATCATACATCTTGGCGCTGCCTACAGGAATATTGCTGGCCGTGAGTTCAATGGGCGCTGCATTGGGATCGTCCGCGTTGAAGAACTGAACCTTGAGGTCAATGGCGCCTCCGGATGCATTCTGGACGGAGAATTTCGTCGTCGTATTAAACTTGTTCTTCAGTACAGTTGCCACCAAAACCTGCGATGAGGCTGAAGAAAAACCGTTAGATAAGGGGCGATTCTTTACTGTTGTCGAATTTTGGGGAATCTGCACCAATGTAGCCACCACCGGCTGGTCGGAAGCCATTACAGCCGAACCACTGAAATTGCTCGGCAACTCAGTCAAGTTGCCGATAAATAGCGACGAGCCTGCGCCGGCAGGAAGCGACTTGGAGATGGTGACGGACTGCCCACCTCCCTCGGGATAGAAGGTGAAGGTGATGTTTGCGTCTGAAGATGAGATATTTTGATACGTGATGGACGTCGTGAACGGCGTATTGTAGGCTGGATTTTGTGCTGATGCCAGGCCAATGGAAGCAAGCATCAGTAGCGCCACAATCACGAGAACCTG
>RFGJ01000385.1 GCA_003696665.1 Gammaproteobacteria bacterium
GCGCTCCGCCAGACTCATCGTCGCCCACTTGGAAATAGAGAATAAAAGCATCAGACCCGCGCCCGCACCAAAGACAACCGACAGCCAGATCACACGCACCACGTGGCCACGTGCCAACTCCCTGGTCCTCGGCCCTGGAAGTGCTGTTTGGGCGTCGGCGCCTGTAGCCGTCCTGTTCACGCTATTACCCCGGCGATTAAATACTGGCGCTATGCAGCGTACCTGACTGTGGGGCTCTCAAAGAGAGAGCGGATCAGTTGCGGGCGCCGTTGGTTCGAGTGCATCTGCTGCCGCACCCGCTGTTCCTGCTCCCGCATCGTCCCCGCCGGCGGCCGTCGGCCCAACTGCTCCTTGAGGGTGTGATTGAGGTACTCGTCCGGGTTCAGCTCCGGCGAGTACGGCGGCAGATACACCAGTTCGATCTGATCCTCCCGCCCCCGCAGCCACCGCCGCACCCGCACCGCCTTGTGCACCCGCAAGTTGTCCACGATCAGGATCACCTTCCGCTCCATCCCCTTGACCAGCCGCCTTAAAAACTCCACGAACAACCCGGCCGTCATCCCCCGCCGGTACACCATGAACCGCATCTGCCCCCGGTTGTTCACCGCCGAAATCATGCTCACGCTCACCTTCCGCGCCCGCGCCGTCCGCACCGCCCCACGGCCCCGCGGCGCGTAGCTCCGTCCCACCACCTCTTGGTTGCCGATCCCGGTCTCATCGGCCCAGTAAATCACCGCCCCCTCCCGGCGCGCCCGCGCCGCCACCGCCGGATACTCCTCCGCCAGCCACCGCCGCACCGCCTCCGGCTCCTGCCCCGCCTCCCGCCGCCGCGGCTTCTGCGGCGTGTACCCCCAACGCCGCAAATATTCCCCCAGCGTCCGCACCGGCAGCTCCACCCCGTACCGCCGCCGAATCAGCTCCCCCACCGCCCGCCGCGTCCACAGCGCAAAGGGCATCTTCAACTGGTCCGGCGTCCGGTCGGCCACCAGCCGCTGGATCGCTTCCTCCTGCCGCCGACTCAACCGCCGCCGGGTCCCCGGCCGCCGCCCCCGCCGTTTCAACGCCAACCCCTCCCGGCCGCCTTCCCGGTAAAGCCGCCAGTACAACCGCGAGGTGCTCTCCCCAATCCCCAGCACCCGCGCGATCTGCCGGTGGGTCATCCCCTCCTTCTTCAACTTCACCGCCCGCTCTCTCAGTTCGCCGAGCACCTCCGGACTGCTGCTGCGTCGATCCATGCCCAACCCTACTCCATACCCCCCC
>RFGJ01000386.1 GCA_003696665.1 Gammaproteobacteria bacterium
GACCGCACCACCAGCCTCCTCCAGAATGCACTGCGCCGCCGCGGTATCCCACTCACTGGTTGGCCCCAAACGCGGGTAATAATCGGCCTTGCCCTCAGCAATCAGGCATATTTTGATTGAACTACCAATGGCCTTGACTTCATGCGAGCCAAGCTGACGTAGAAACGCTTCCATGTTCTCAAGCCCTGTATGACGTGACGTGAGCACCAAAGGGACGTGGTCTTCAGATCGTTCTGTGTTGACATGGATGGGGTGCGCCACTTCATCAGGCCCTGCTTTATAGGCACCATGGCCGCGGGCGGCAAAATAGGACAGTTTCTTGGCCGGCACGGCCACGACACCGATCACCGGTTTGTGGTGATCAATCAGGGCGATATTGACCGTGAACTCGCCGTTTTGGGCCAGAAACTCACGAGTACCGTCCAAAGGATCGACTAACCAGTAGGTTTTCCAACGCAAACGTTCTTCGAGTGGGATGGCATCGACATTTTCTTCCGAGAGTACAGGAATATCGGGCGTCAGAGCCGACAACCGCTCTAGGATGTGGTGATGCGCAGCCATATCGGCTTGGGTCAGCGGTGAGTCGTCTGCCTTGGTGGAGATTTGCACGTCTTCACGAATGTATATGTCAAGGATTCGATAACTGGCTTCAGCGGCAATGGTACGTGCCGATTGCATGAGATCTTTCAGGAGAGGCGTTAATTTCGAACTACTGGCATCATCTGTCATGGTGATTTCTACCCTGTAGCAATTGCTTAACCAAAAACAACGCCGCAATGGAGCGGGCTTCAGAAAAATCATCTCGTTGAATGAGGCGTTCAGCATCGGCCAATGGCCACTGCTCCACCTCGATCGGTTCTGGCTCGTCGCCAACCAACGGTGCTTGGTACAGATCCTCGGCAAGCAGCAAATGCATTTGGTGTGTCAGGTATCCCGGCGCAAGGGTCATCGATTTCAACGGCGTGAATTTGCGTGCGGCAAAGCCCGTTTCTTCGCGTAATTCTCGGTTGGCTGCCTCCGCTGGTGTTTCGTTCATTTCCATCAGTCCCTTCGGAAAAGCCAGCTCGTAGCGATGTGTGCCAGCGGCATATTCGCGAATCAGGATCAGTTTCCCATCATCCGTAATTGGCACGACCATCACGGCCCCTCGCGCCCCGGCCACCAGCCTTTCATAGGTACGTCGCTCGCCATTGTTGAATTCCAAATCCAAGGACTCAACACAAAAAATACGTGTTTTGGCGATGATCTGCTGATGCAGCACCTTAGGTAATCGGGTCATGCCTCAACCTGTCTCGTTGGATTCTGGCATCATAGCAAAAAAGTCATGGACAAGTGGATAGCGACTTTGCTGTCGTGCCGGTTGTGACAAATCAGGTTGTGCCACGGCGAGCAATTGTCCAATCCCGGCTTGCTCGGCGGCTGCCAGTACGTTTTCAGAGTCATCAATGAATAAAGTTCGCTCAGGGATGAGATGGTATTGCTGCTGAAAACGCTGCCAAAACCCGGGTTGCTCCTTCGCCAGCCCAAGTTGGTGGGCACTTACCATCACATCGAACCATGATTCCATGCTTGTCTGCTCAAGTTTTATCGCCAGTACGTCAGGATGCGCATTGGTGACCAGGTAGCACAGTTTTTTATTGGCGCGTAACCACCGAATCAGTGCCTCCGCCCCTGGTCGGAAACGAATCTTGTCGGCCATTCGTTTTTTGTGTTCCAAGAGCGGTAGCTTAAGTGCCTCGGTCCAATGGTCGAGACAATACCAAGTCAGTTTGCCCTTTTGCGCTTCGTACAGGGCGAGCACTCGCTCATACGCCTCGGCTTCTGGTAAGCCATGCTTTTCGGCATAGAGTCTGGGGACCGTTTGCAGCCAAAACTCATTATCGTAACCTAGGTCCAGTACGGTGCCATCCATGTCAAAGCAGACAATGTCAATCGACGCCCAATCGATGGCGATGTGTTGCGCTACCATCCCGGAATCCTGCCTTCGAACTGGATTTTTCTTTTGCCACTGTCATACCCCTGGGTGATTAGCGACACCACTCGATCAATCTCCGGAAGGGTCGTCGCGGCCATCGTACCAGCCAAAACAATGCCACCGTCCGGCGCCAAGCGGCCACTCAGGTTCAAACGCAAAGGGGCATCACTGGTTAGGACGAAGTCGATATGTTGCTCGGCCGGTTTGGCGACCAGTCGGAGATTGCCAAGGGGCAAAAGCCGTTGCACAAAAGGCGTTCGAATCGCAGCATTGTGCCACTGCAAGCGTCCGTCCGCATCGGTCAGACGGCGCTCGGTGCCGGCCAGCTGTTGAAAGGTGAAAGACACATCGCCAGCCATCTGAACGCCACGAAAGAATGCCTCTGACAGCCACGCCGCCGTCATCTCGCCGGTGAGCCCTTCCAGTCGCCATTGTGGCGCATGCCAAAACAGTTTTGTGTGCGCTTTCACACCAGGATCATCAAGCGTCAATTGCAACGCCAACCAACCGCTCAGCAGTTCCGTCCACAGCACCTGCCATTTGGCCGTGTGAAGGTGCGTGTTAGCCAATTCGATGTCGTGTGCCGTACCGGACCACAGACGACCAGACCACTGCCCGGCCTTCACCGGCGTCTGTGAAAGCAAAGACGCAGGGGCCAGCGCGACCAACAATACGACAAATAATAGCGAAAACCAGATCCATCGTTTTTTCATGCCACCGCTACCCTTCTGCCGTCAGGCTGGCACTGACAATGCCGGATTTTTTCTTGTTGATTTGAATCTGCGAGATCACCAACCCTTGGTTTCGCATTGCCTGAATCCAGCTTAGCAGTTGCTCGGCGGGGGCTTGTTCGACCCAAAGCTGCACGCCATTCGGTTCTCTTGGCCGCACGCGATTCAGCACAATGCCATAACGCCGTGCGCTGTCCGTGACTGCCTGAGTCAGCGAACCTCGAAAAGCCGTCCGACCGCTTTTCTGCGCCAGTTTTGGTGCCTGCGATTTCATCCATGCCAATTGTTTTTCCAAGGTCGCCACCTTGTTCTGCAATCTGTCAAGGTGCGCCAACCAGGGTCGAACCCCTCCCACATAAACCAGTCCAAAAAACAGCACACCGACGGCCAGCAAAACAAGTCGTTGTTCGCGAACGGGCAATGCCTGCCACTTTGCCTTGATGTCATTGATACGACTCATGAGGAGGCTCCTGAAAACATCAACCGCCCAACATAACGCTCACCGTTTCGATTGGCCGAGATCGGTTTGACCTGCATGCCTTGCCGAGCGAGCGCTGTTTTGAGCTGCTCAAAGGTTTGATAATCCGGCGCGACAAGATCGACCTGTAATTCATTGCGCTTGGCGCGGTACTGAACCGACGTCACCTCAACGTCTTTGGTACTGGCATACACTTTATGAAATACGGCCAACAAGGTGAGAAAATCGCCCTGCGATGGATCGCCTTGATTGCGTGCCATGGCGCGCATTTGGCGATAGGGATTGCGGACACGCACACCGGGAAACGCCTTTTGGAAGACAATACGTTGGGCCTCGGTCAATTGTTTGACGCGCTGCGACAGGTCAATCCATTTGATCGTCCCTAACGCCACCAACAAGATGATCACGGCGGTCACACTCGCCAGCAAAGGTCGCAGCATTTTTAACGCACCATGCCGCTCGGCACGGATTATATGTCGACCTTGCAACAAATTGATGGCGCCCACGGCCGGTTTTTTCAACACCTGCGACCAGTCTGCGTTTTGCGACGCACCTTCCTCCGCCGATTCGCCGATGACGCGCAGGTTTGGCGCAATATCGTCATGATTCGAACGCCACAGCGCCAATGCGGCGTCACCAATGCTTGGCTCGAAGCCGCCCACCGCATCATGTTCTGGCGCATTGCCCATAAGATGGAGCAAAATTTTTTCGGGGTGCCGAACGACATCAGCGCCACCACTGAGCGCACTGTAATCCGCCGTCACCAAAGTAGGCGCCCAATTCAATTCCCGAAAGTGGTCTGCCAATGTCTGCATGACGTCTTCGCGAACCACCAGTGCCGACACGACACCGTCGTCATCCGGTTCAGACAGGGCGAAATGCAGCTGTTCCACATCCTCCGCAAACCAGTCTTCCACCGCATAGGGAAAGGCGCGTCGGAGCTGCTGGCGGTTGCGCGCTGGGACCTTGGCGCGAACAAACCGCACCAAGCGGCCATCCAACCACACAATGCATGTCGGACGTTCCCATTGTTCTGCGAGCTCTGCCAGTTTCGACCAATCGGTCTCGCCACTCGCCACGGTGCGACCATCATCAGCCGTCACCCACCACAAAAATGGCTGTTTGAGTCCATTTTGTAGGTATAAATGAAAGGTCACCATTATCTTAAGTTACGCTCTATTGTTTCGTACTCTGGGGCAAAGCGACGCAGCACAACCTCGAAGCGCCCGCGTTTTCCACGGATAATCATTGACTCAAGATAGGCTCGTCCACGCCGCACCTCTGCCCGCGCTTTCAATAGGAAACGGTCGCTTGTAAAGGCGGGCATATCCTTCGCCTCGGGCCTTACTTTCACACCATTGCCCAATTGTTGCAAGAATTTATCAGAATCAAAGCCATTTTTTGGGCGATTGCGCAAAATTTCTTCGGCGCGTGCCTCTGTCAAGCCAGAATAGAGCATGAGTAAAAATTCGGGGCGGTTTTCATCAATGGTATTGAGGTTGATGGTGATCATTTCCTTATCTGGCAGCGCACAAAGATACGGAGCGATGGCGCGATAGATTTTGTCAGTCATGCCTTGAATCAGACGCAATTCAGTAATGGACGCCATGGGGGCATTGGCCGTCCGATAGGGCGGTTGCATCGCCATATACACATAATCCTCAGCGCCATCTTGGCCAAAAGGCTCGGAGTCAGGATCAATCCAGTCACGAATGCGCGCAGCCAGCGCCTGTGGCGTCAGCGAGCTGTCTGCCGGCAAAATGTGTTCGAACAGAATTTCCAATAACCGCTGGCCGGGCAATTTGGTGTGCGTCAATTGATTCAACTGGATGCCGCCAGTGCGCACCGGCGAGCCTTCGTCTTCTGGCGAACGAGAGAGAACTTTATTGGCGAGCAAAGCATTGACGTTGAAACATGCGCTCAGATCTTCCAACTCGCCCGTCAAACGGCCGCCTTCGATTGGGTAAACCACCCCCTTGCGCGCCCAAGGCTGACCGAGATGAACCGTGGTTTCGCCTTTTCCTTTGCCTTTACCCTTCGGAAAAGACATTTCAAGCGCAGCAATACCAAGTTGTTCGGCGCCAACGACAAAATAGCGAGCCGATGACGCGTCCATCAAATTTGCGGTACGACGCGCCGCAATGTTCAGTTTTGCCAAACCATTGGTCGCGATGATGGTGATCAACGCCACAATGACCAATACCGTAATCAGGACCACGCCTTGCTGCTGCGCTCTCATAGACTGCCCTCGCTGATCACGAACAGTCGATGGATTTTTTCGCCAGAATCGAATTCAAGGTCAATGGCCACTGCCCTTGGTGGCGGCACATCACTGGCGCCTGCCGCGTTGGCCCAATCGTTGCGCCACTGATTTGTGTCATCCATAAATCGCACCTTGAAGCCTTTGACGTGATGTAGCAGCGCGCGCTTGAAGTCGGCTTCCTCTCGAGCGCGGTCCGGATACAGCCAACTCAGACGCCACAATACGCCGTCCTGCACCTGATAAACCACGTGTTCAAGCTGACTGCGCGGCAATCCGGCTGGGTTACGCCAGCCGGTTCGTGTGAATTCAATGAAAGTCGTTTCGGCATCCGTGCTGCCAAGACCTCGCACATACGGGACCGGCTCCCCAAAAGGGTCTCGCGTCTTACGCCAGGCAATTTGTGAAAAGTCCTGTTCCATTCGCCACATGGCGCGTTGCCACTCAGCCAGTTTTTCACCCTGCTTTTCCGAAGCGGCTTGAGCGGCCAACGCTTGTTGAAGCAACGCATGCGCGGCCACGCCAATCACCGCAAAAATGGCGACGGCGACCAGCACTTCAAGCAAGGTAAAGCCACGCCATCGTTTCATGGGCCGCTCCTTGCCAAAAAACCGACCAGTGTGGCATCAGGTGTGGTTTGCTCGGGGGATTGCCGCACTTCAATTTCGATGCGCTTCAGTTGTTGCAAGGTCGTGGGCTTGATGGTCACGCGCCAGTGCCAAACGTGACGCCCCATGACTTCCGATTGACCGTTTAACACACCAGACGCAGGCCAATCACTATTCAACTGCATTTTGGCAAACTGGTTTTGCGCCACCCAATAAGCCAAAGTCCTTTGGTACATATTGTGTTCCGCACGCAAGCCACTGTTGATCGAGTCAATCAGCGCAGCGGCAGCAAGCGCAAAGACGGCCAGCGCAACCAGCACTTCGACCAAGGTAAAGCCCCGCTGAAGCTTCATAGCGCTGCCTCCAACCAGACATCCGCCTCGCTCGGGTCACGCAGTGGGCCTTTGATGTCAACTTCACCTGTCCACCGACCCCGAATCATCCAGCGCACTGCGTCAGATGGTGTTTGCGCTTCCAGCTGAAGCACAAAGGGGGTCAACTCGCCGGCGGAGGTCACCACAATTTGTGGCCGCTGTGGAGGCGACACCGAATCATCCTTATCAGCCACATCATCATTGCTGTGTTCATCCGACAGGCCGAGGCCTTCATCTAGGCGAAAACGCTGATCGTCAGCCGAGAAGCCAAATTGTTCGATTTTGAGATATGCCGTCACTCCCTCGGGCCAGTGGCGGGGGCGAAACAGTTTATCGTCCGTGATCGGCAGCCACCTATCGTCCACGAACGTGAGCCAATGGTAGCCTGTCTCGTCCACGGCGAGGCCGAGTTCAACGCCGTTCAGTTGCGCTTCGTCCTCGGCCAGTCGCAACAATTGGACAAGCCGCATGGCTTCTGTCTTGGCTTGTTCAGCGGCACCGTCACGGCCAAACATCAAGGTCACGCCAGTGACCATCACACCGATAATGGCGATGACCACCAGCAGTTCAATCAGACTAAATCCACTTATGGCGTGAGGCTTAACGTTCGTCCTGTTCATCCCAGTTGCCAATGTCGGCGTTCACGCCTTCGCCTCCTTCCTCGCCATCAGCCCCGAGCGAGTAGATGTCATACACGCCGTGTTCACCTGGATAGACATAAACGTATTCGTTGTCCCAAGGATCTTTCGGCAAACGCTTCAAATAGCCACCGGGTGGATAGTTTTTGGGCTCAGGCTCTATATCAGGTTTGCGCACCAAAGCCTCCAGACCTTGCTCCATGGTCGGGTAAAAACCGTTATCAAGCTGAAAACGGTCGAGCGCACTTTCAATTTGTTGGATATCCGCCTTGACCCGGGTGATACGGGCTTTTTCTGCCTCACCCAAAAACTGAGGTGCCACAATCGCCACCATCACGGCGATGATGACCACAACCACCAGTATTTCAATCAAACTGAAGCCTTGCGTTTTTCGCATATGGTTCACCTTTTCTTTCATTTTATTGCGTCACCAGAGTATTCATCATAAAGATTGGCAACAGAATTGCCATCACGATAAGCAACACGACAACACCCATCAACACAATGACCAGTGGCTCCATCAGCCCCAGCGCGACACCGATAATATTCTCAAATTCTCTCTCTTGCGCTTCGGCCACGCGCATCAACATGGTTTCGATCTCGCCCGAACGTTCGCCTGAGGCGATCATATGCAACATGATTGGCGGGAATTGTCCTGTTTCCGCCAATGCCCGGTGCAAGCTGGACCCTTCGCGCACACGCACGGCCGCCTCTTTGACGGCATCACGCATCACCAAGTTGGACAAGACTTCGGCACTAATGTTCAGCCCGTCCAATAAAGGGACACCGCTTGATGTCGTGATGGCCAAGGTTCGCGCCAGACGCGCACTGTTCAGGCCACGGCTGACTCGCCCCACGATTGGCCAGACCAGCAGCCACTGATGCCAACGCTTTTGCCTCGATGGTCGAGCACCAATGAAACGTCGGACACTAACGACCACCGCCACTAATAACAACGCTATCCACCAACCATGGTGCACCAACACGTCAGACAAAGCCATCATAGCGCGTGTCAAGACGGGCAACTCGCCTCCCATGCTGGTAAATTGATCGACAATTTTGGGCATCACGTAGATGAGCAGCCCCGTCACCACGGCCATGGCGATAAAAAGCAAAATGGCCGGGTACAACATGGCCATTTTGATGCGCGTCCGGATGGCCGCTTGGCGTTCCTGATAATCCGCCAGTCGTTCCAAAACGGTGTCTAAATGCCCGCTTTTTTCCCCAGCCGCCACCATGGCGCGAAACAATCGATCGAAAATCTGGGGAAAATCCTTCAACGCATCCGCGAGTGTGTGACCTTCCAGTACCCGCGC
>RFGJ01000387.1 GCA_003696665.1 Gammaproteobacteria bacterium
CCTTCGGTCAGTTTGGTGATATAAAACTCGACCGGTGAAGAATAGCCCGCCATCTGCTGTGCGATCGTGTTTTTCAAGCGCTCATCCTCAAGTTTGTCAAAATCGAGCAAAGCTTTCGGGTGAACGCCAATCATGACATTAATAATAAATTCGAGCCGGGCAAGACCAATGCCGGCGTTCGGTAATGCTGCAAATTTGAACGCACCATCCGGATTGGCCACATTCATCATGATTTTGAAAGGCAATTGCGGCATGTTGTCGATTTCACTCCGCGCCACCTGAAACTTCAGTTTCCCGCGATAAATAAATCCGGTATCACCTTCGGCACACGATACAGTCACCTGATCGCCATCACGTATCACATCTGTGGCATTGTTGGTTCCCACAACTGCCGGGATGCCGAGTTCACGCGCAATAATGGCCGCATGGCATGTGCGGCCACCACGGTTGGTCACGATGGCCGACGCTTTTTTCATAATTGGCTCCCAATCGGGATCAGTCATGTCCGTGACCAACACATCACCCGGCTGAATTTTGTCCATATCGTCAATACTTTCGAGCACTTTGGCTGTGCCCTGCCCAATTTTTTGGCCAATGGCACGCCCTTCTGCCAACACTTCACCACGCTCAGAAAGTTTATAATCCTCTAGGACGCGTGCGTCCGCACGACTTTGCACTGTCTCGGGACGCGCCTGCACAATATAAAGCTCACCATCGCCACCGTCCTTGGCCCATTCGATGTCCATCGGACGGCCGTAATGAGCTTCAATAATTAACGCTTGCCTCGCCAGTTGTTCTACTTCAGCATCGCTAATCGAGAATCGCTGACGATCCGACATGGGGACATCAACTGTCGCCACCGACTTGCCATGTTCTTGGCTGTCGGTGTACACCATCTTGATCGCTTTGCCGCCCAGCGTACGGCGCAAAATCGCTGGCCTATTCGCTTTAAGTGCCGGCTTATAGACATAAAACTCGTCAGGGTTGACGGCGCCCTGCACGACGGTCTCACCGAGGCCGTAGGCTGATGTGATGAATACAACGTCGCGGAACCCGGATTCAGTATCCATAGTAAACATCACACCGGAAGCGCCTATGTCACTACGCACCATTTTCTGAACCCCGGCAGAAAGCGCGACATCGGCGTGGCTGTACCCGGTATGGACACGGTAGGCAATCGCTCTGTCGTTAAACAGGGAAGCAAAAACTTCTTTGATGGCCCGCAGCACGTTGTCGAGCCCACGAACGTTGAGAAAGGTTTCTTGCTGGCCAGCAAATGATGCATCCGGCATGTCTTCAGCCGTCGCCGAAGAACGAACCGCCACCGCGAAACTGTCTCCGGCATTGCCTTTGAGTTTCTCATAGGCTTCGACAATGGCCGCCTGCAGCTTGTCACCGAACGGGGCCTCCATGATCCACTGGCGAATTTGCGCACCTGTGGCGGCCAATGCTTTGACGTCGTCAACATCCAAGTTAGCCAGTGCCGCTTGAATCTTGTCATTCAAACCATTTTCTGACAGGAAGTCGCGGTAGGCTTGTGCTGTGGTGGCAAATCCATTCGGCACCTTGACTCCCATTCCGGAAAGATGGCTGATCATCTCGCCAAGAGAGGCGTTCTTGCCGCCCACGCGATTGACATCGCCCATGCCAAGTTGGTCATACCAAAGTACGTATTCGTTCACGGTGGCTCCTCGCAGTTGACTGACTTCGCGCAGCCCAGACTGGATCGAAAGCGTCAGGACTGGTAAAAAGTGTGCATATTGTACTCATCTGGCCAGAAGAATGAAACGCCATGTATTCTATATTTCCGACCGTACCGGTATCACGGCGGAAACCCTTGGTGGTGCCCTATTGAGCCAATTCGAGGACGACGTCGAATTTATTGAAAAAACCATTCCGTTTGTCGACAGCGTCGAAAAAGCTGAAGACGTTAGGGAACGCATCGACGCTGTTGCCAAAGAAACCAATACGCGTCCTATTGTTTTTGACACTATCGTCAACCCCGAACTGCGAGCCATTGTGCGTCAAAGCAGCGGCCTTATCATGGACTTTTTTCACACCTTTATCGGGCCGTTGGAAAAAGAACTCGGGGTGTCTTCGTCATTTCGGGTGGGGAAGCACCACGCTATGGACGATAAAGGCGACTATGATCACCGAATCGAGGCCGTGAACTTTGCGCTCAATAGTGACGATGGTCGTTCGATGCGTTATTTCGATGACGCCGAGGTGATTTTGATTGGCGTCAGCCGATGCGGCAAAACGCCAACCTGCTTGTATATGGCCATGCAGTTTGGGGTTTATGCGGCCAACTATCCTTTTACTGCGGACGATATGGACAAGCTCCGGCTTCCCTCCGAACTCAAACGCAATCAACACAAGCTATTCGGTTTGACCATTGACCCGCAACGACTGCACGAAATTCGCACGCAACGCCGTCGAGGCAGTCAATATGCCTCGTTACAACAATGTCGACGTGAAGTGATATTGGTGGAACAATTATTCCGAAAAGAAAACATTCCATTTATCGACACCACATCAAAATCAATCGAAGAAATTGCCACCATTATCATGGACAAGTGTCAACTGGAACGTCGAATTTTTTAGCGCATAACACATTTTTCTTCAATGAACGTCAACCAATTCCCCGTGGCATCGTTGTTCTTTGGCACAGCAAGCCAATAAACAACAACGAACGGAGGACTCTCTCATGCCACTCAAACACTTGCTTAAAGCGCTGACGATTTGCGCCCTGCTCGTCAGCGGTCTGTTCATCGCCGGATGCCAAGAAAAAGAACATGAGCCTGACAAGAACGAACCACCACAAGGCAAAATGACATTGGTGTTGACCGACGCTGATGGCGACTTCCTGTCCTATACCGTGGATGTCACTTCGATCAGCCTGCACCGCCGCGACGGCACGTCCATTGAAACCGTGCCAGTCAATACACGCATTGATTTTGCTGGTTATACCGATTTGTCAGAACTCTTCTCTGTCTTGACGCTGCCCGCAGGCATCTATGACAGCATTACGTTCAATGTGGATTACACCAATGCCGATATTGTGGTCCAGGATGACGCCGGAAACACCTACCAAGCCACCGCTGTGGATGCCGGTGGCACACCATTAGGTGCCTTGCAACTGCAACTCGATTTGGGGGATAAGGGCGCGGTTCGAATTGACCCGGCGCGGATTGCATTCCTGACCATAGATTTTGACTTAAGTGCCTCAAACACCATCCTAGGCTTCGATCCAGCCACGGTTCAAGTTGAGCCATTCGTTGTGGCGCATGCGGATGTTGTGGACGAACGTGACCATCGTGCGCGCGGGCTGCTCGAATCCGTGAACCTTGATGACAGTCATTTCACTGTGGATCTCCGCCCCTTCCATCTGCGGGACGGCCGCTTTGGACAATTATCCGTTTCGGTCAATGACGACACGTTCTTCGAAATCGATGGCACAAGCTATCAAGGTATTGATGGTCTAAACCAGCTCGCAAACAAAGCGCCGGAGACGCCGGTCATTGTGTTTGGTACTTTCTTCACAAATGAGCGGACGTTCATGGCCAAGCAAGTACTGGCGGGAAGCAGCGTGCCATGGGACAACGCAGACGTTGTGCAAGGCGTAGTCATCGCACGCGACGAAAACACGCTCACTGTGCACGGAGCGCATACCCAAATCGGCTCTGGAAGCGTCACATTCCGCGATCGCGTGTTGATTAATGTTGGACCGGAAACACGTGTCTCGCAAGTGTTGACAGCAAATGGCACAAAGACAATTGATGATATCTCTGTTGGCGCACGTATCATTGCCGTTGGGCAATTTACCGATGCCGAGCGGACCACACTGGATGCCACTGCTGGCGGGGTAAGGCTAAGAATGAATCAAGTCAAAGGGCAGGTGGTGTCCGTCGAGCCGTTTGTGTTGTCCCTGGCAAGAATCAACGGTCGGCCAATCGGACTGTTCAATTTCTCTGGAACTGGCCAATCAGCGGACGATGACGTCAACCCCGAAATGTTCGATGTCGACGCTAGCAGCCTAATGCTGACAGGAATCGACAGCGGCGATTGGCTCGGCGTACGCGGCTTTTTCAACAGCTTTGGGGCCGCACCGGTTGACTTCTTTGCCAAAACTGTCGGGAAAATCGCCCTCGATCATCGTGCGGCGCACTTTGCTGCCCATTGGTCATCAGGGACGACTAGCGACATCAGCTTTTCAGACACGCAGATGACGCTCAATCTGACACAAACCGATCGTGCCGTCATAAAGATTGCCGGCATTCCGATAACGGATGTGTCACAGAGCGAAGCTTACATGATAGAACCAGCCTTTGACCGCGGTATCTACGCGATAAAAATCGCAGGCCAGCCTGGTATCGAGGTATTTCGCGATTTTTCAGATTATACGAATGCGGTACAAACGAAAATTGATAATGGAAGCGCCGTCCTTGGTATTCGGGCGCTCGGACATCAATCATTGGATATGACGGCATTTAAGGCGGTTCAAATCGCGATTCTCATCAAATAAGCCCAAAGTGAAACGAGCGCTCTTTGAGCGCTCGTTTTTTGTCCACCGCTGACTAGTCTCTGAATAATACTTTCTCATCAAGTTGATGACGCGCCATGAGTTCACGCAATCTGGACAGTGCTTCTGCCTGAATCTGCCTGACTCGCTCACGGGTCAATCCGATTCGCTCGCCAACTTGCTCTAGCGTCGCTGGCTCCTCACCAAATAAACCATAGCGCTGAACCAGCACTTCCCGTTGTTTAGGCGACAATTCATCAAGCCATTTGACTAACCGTTCCTGAATGTCACCATCCTGCAACACATCGGCAGGATCATCTGCGCCTTCATCCCCGAGGATATCAACAAGGGCTTTGTTGTCATCATCTCCGCCCAAAGGCACATCGATTGACGAGCTCCGCTCATTGAGCTTGAGCATCTTTATGACATTCTCAACAGGCTTACCGACTTTTTCCGCGATCTCTTCTGGTGTTGGCTCATGATCGAGTTTGGCGGCCAACTCACGCGATGCGCGCAAATACACGTTGATTTCCTTGACGACATGGATAGGTAGTCGAATGGTTCGAGTCTGGCTCATCAATGCTCGTTCGATGGTCTGACGAATCCACCATGTCGCATAAGTTGAAAAACGAAAGCCGCGCTCCGGATCAAACTTCTCGACTGCACGGATGAGGCCAAGGTTACCTTCATCGATCAAATCGAGAAGCGCCAAACCTCTGTTCATATATCGGCGAGCAATTTTGACCACCAGACGAAGATTACTTTCGATCATTTTCTGCCGGGACTTCATGCAACCTCGGCGTGCACGGCGTGCGTAATACACCTCTTCCTCTGCGCTCAGAAGCGGCGCTGCACCGATTTCACTCAAGTAAAGTTGGGTGGCATCCATGGTGCGGTCTTTGGCAACCAGTTCGGCCAGATCATCATGCGACGTTTCTGGCAAAGCACGCCCAAGCATGTTTGTGCCAGTTGCGTCAGTAGATTCATCCGCTGCGATTCCGTCAATATCGAGTTCAAAATCAGCAAATTTTTCCGTCATCGTGTCGCCTCCACATGAAAGGGCCTGATCTACGGCCGTTTATTTGTCCCCAAAAGAAGGGCTATGTGGAAAAAGCCACCCAGCAACAATCCTTGTCTACTTCCCTGACAAGACGGCCCTTGCTGGTCAACCACAAACATCACTGTTTCTGTGGGAGGTACTTCAGAGGATCTACTGGCTTCCCCTGATACCGCACCTCAAAGTGAAGTTGGTTGGCGTACAGCCCCTCATAGCCTGTATCGGCAATGATCTGTCCAACTTTCACAAATTCTTTATCTTTCACGCGGAGCCGAGCATTGTAAGCATAGGCTGTGAGCCAATTTTCATCATGTTTGATGATGATCAGCTTGCCATAGCCTCGCAGCCCCGAACCGCTGTACACCACTCGACCATCTGCGACCGCCACCACAGGACTGGGACCCGGCGTCAAGATATCGATCCCCTTGTTCCCTCCCCGGCGCGGCGAAAATCGGCCGATAATTGTACCTTTAACAGGCCAGCGCCAATTTGTCACGCTTTTTTTTGATTTTTTCTTGATTTTTTTTCCATGCGATGCGAGGATCCCCAGTTTTTTTGTTTCAGACCGATGCTGATGCTTAGGGAGTGGCTGTTTCTTTGCGTGACTGGTATCGCCGGTTGAGCGCTGATTCGACCGAACCGCGTTTTTGGCCATCACCTCTTGCGTATCACTTTTTCTTGTTGTGTGGGGACCAGGGGAAGGTGGGCTCAGACGTAACTGCTGGCCATTCCGTAACAGATAAGGCGGTCGCAATCGATTCCAACGTGCAAGCGCTCGGTAGTCGAGCTCATGCGCCCAAGCGATCGAATACAGGGTGTCACCCGGTCTGACCACATAAATATTTTGCGCGTTGGTAACATTTTCGACGATGCGGGTGTCAATTCGCACCACTTCGGCAGGACGCTCTCCCTCCGACTGGCACGCCGACAGCAGCAGAATAGTCAACTGGCAAGCAGTAAATCCAGCAAGGCGTTTCAACTGGCCATCCTATTCTTTACCGAAACACCAGATAGAGCATAACAAAACCAACCACAGCCCAACCAGCCCAATCCACCCACTGATGCAATTTTTCCTTTAAATTTTCGCCACCCCAGTACAAAAGTGCAGCCACCAGATAAAACCGCCCAGCCCGTCCGATAATAGAAGCCAAAACGAACGGCCAAAACGGCATTTCTGCCGCACCCGCGGTCAGCGTAAAAGCTTTGTATGGGATGGGCGAAAAACCTGCGAGTAACACAATCCACACCCCATGTTCTGCAAAAAGCTGATGCGCCTCAATAAAAATGTCTGCGAGATCATGTGCCTGCAACCACGGTTCTACCCAAGAAGTCATCAGCCCGTAACCCAGCCAATACCCCACAATCCCGCCCAAAACAGAGAACGCTACGGTCAAAAACGCCAACCGCCAAGCCTGCTCGCGACGGGAAAGCACCATTGGCGCTAACATGACATCCGTGGGGATTGGAAAGAAAATCGATTCTGCGGCGCTAAACACACACAGGATGGCCTCGGCTCTTGGGTGCTTAGCCCATTGCAACGTTTTGCTATACAGCGCGCTGAAAATCTTCAATCTTCAATTCCTTTTCGCATTGGCACAAAACGCACGGCGTCCAATCGTGTGTATTCGAAATCATCCCCAACTCGACGCACAAGCGTCAAATACTGCACAACCCCCTGAGCGCCGACAGGTGCCAACAGGCATCCACCTTCACCCAGCTGAGCTAGCAACCGTTGCGGAATCTCTGGCGGGGCTGCCGTGAGCATAATGGCATCAAACGGCGCTTCTTCCGGCCATCCATAATGGCCATCTGCTGCTTTCGTTTGTATATTGGCCAGCCCTAGGGCCAGCAGTCTTTGTCTGGCATATCGATGCAGGTCGCGAATGCGCTCAATGCTGTACACTCGTGTCCACAACTGCGCCAAGACCGCTGCCTGATAACCACAGCCAGTCCCTATTTCCAGAATACGATCGTGCTTCGCTTCGCGATACAACACCTCAGTCATGCGCGCGACAATGAAGGGCTGGGATATGGTTTGCTCATATCCGATAGGCAATACCACATCGTCGTAGGCACGATGCGCCAGTGCCTCGTCAACAAATAAATGACGCGGCACATTGGCCATTGCCGCCAGCACAGGTGCGGACTCAATGCCTTTTTCACTTAAAATGGTTAAAAGCCGCTCGCGTGCGCGCTCACCGACCATCAGAGGTCTCCTGCTTCAACTGTTCAAAATGACGATTCAGCTTCGCCAAGGCTTGGTAATCTGTCAGATCGGTCACTATCGGAGTCAGCGACACTTGATTTTGTGCGACCGCATGGAAGTCGGTGCCTGGTCCAATGTCTTCACCATCATTGGGTGGTCCGTACCAGTAGATTGGGCGGCCTTTCGGATCCTTTTGTTGTATCAAAGTGCCACCTCGATGTCGACCGCCGAGCCGTGTCAGCGCATAACCCTTGATGTCCGAGGCGGGCACATTGGGCACATTCACGTTGAGCACCTTGCAACCATTAAACACGCCTTGGCTAACCCACTCAACACACTGACGCGCCCAAAGGGCCGCAGTATCAAAGTGCGGACCGGTACGACTGACCAACGAGACCGCGATGGCAGGCACACCAAGATGACGCCCCTCCATGGCCGCTGCCACCGTCCCTGAGTACAACACATCATCTCCCAAGTTGGCGCCATGGTTGATGCCTGCCACTACCAGATCAGGCAATTCATTCATCACTTCATAGCAACCAACATGAATACAATCGGCTGGGCTGCCGGTGACCACATAATAATCTTTTTCAATCCGCTCACAGCGGATCGGCACATCCAGTGTCAATGAACTGCTGGCGCCACTTCGATTTCTGTCTGGCGCAACCACGACAACACGACCTAAGGCCTGCAGGGCTTTCGCCAGAGTGCGAAGCCCCTCTGCCCGATAACCATCATCATTACTCAATAAAATATTCAAGCACCGCCTCCTGACCAATTCATAACGTCATCATCCTAGCATCCCGAAACGGCCGAACGAATGTCTCCCAATTCGCGCAATACCGAAGTGGCATACGCACCTGTCGGCAATGCAAAGCGTAGTGTCAATTGCCCGCTATCCATTTCGTAGTGAAAGTCTTTCGGTATGACACCGATGCTCCGAACCTGTTGGCGAAAACGCCAATGGCGTAAGCGATGATAAACGCGCCGCTCCCAAGTCGTCCAAGCCACATCCCCTGGTAGATGGTAACGCCCATCGGCGAGCAGGAGCGCCATCTGACCTGGCTCCGATTCGCCACATCGCTCTGCTGAGTGACTAGGTACACCCCATCCGCGCCAATACTTGGTCAACTCCGGCAAACACGGACTGCTCCAAATACCGTTCGCCACCAGATCCCCGAGCAAGCGGTTGAAAAACCAACCTCTGACCACCGACAGATGCCAACCACCTCCGGCACGCCGCCCTCTATTTTTTCGGTTCAATAGCCAATGGCGAGCTCGCTCAACGTTTGTGCCATGGTAGCCAAACCGCTGAACGCCAAAATAATTGGGCACGCCACAAGCCGCTAGACGTTTCAGCCGATGGATTATCACTGCCCGAGGCGGCGGTGTCTGCCACCGCACCCGGATTTCAAATCGATTGTGGGTGTGACAACCGATACGAATCTTTTTATCGGCCGCCCCCGTTTGCAGTATTTGTGTGCCTGCCGTATTCTGCAAAACGGATGAAACGTCGGCAAGCGAGCATTGAGTGGCAGGGACACTAAACCACTGTCTGGTGACAGCGTGTTTATCCTTTCTTCCGCAATAGCCGATCTCGTGCAGCGGAATGTTCAATTCGCTCGCCAAATGTGCCGTTAAGTCCTGCGTATTCCATTGCACAGCTTCGATGAATACGTACCAGTGCGCTCCCGAATCCTGTAAGCGGATGGGCAATACCTCTTCCACAACAAAGTCTTCGCAATGCTGGCGAATCACTCCTTGTGCTAAAATTTCTGGATACGCTGCTGGCCAAGCTAATGCGGTGTCTTTCATTACCGCTGTTCCAGCAAAACCACCGCCTGCGCTGCGATGCCCTCGCCTCGCCCGGCAAATCCCAGTCCCTCGGTGGTCGTTCCTTTAATGTTCACCTGAGTATTTTGGATGTCCAGAGCCTTTGCCACCACCTCAACCATTTGGCTGCGATAAGGTGAAATTTTAGGTCGTTGGCAGATCACCGTCATATCCGCATTGACAACCCGCCATGCCTGCGCCTGAATTTCCCTCGCCACCGTTTTGAGCATCATGACACTGCTTGCCTTATGCCACTTGGCGTCATTGTCTGGAAACCAATGGCCAATATCACCTAGCCCAAGTCCACCCAACAGCGCGTCTATCAACGCATGCAACAAGACATCGCCATCCGAGTGTGCTACCAACCCCACTTCACTAGGAATTTCGACACCGCCTAGAATCAACGGCCCAGGCCCGCCAAAACGATGTACATCAAACCCTTGCCCTACTCTAAACTGCATCTTCTGTTCATTTCCCGAAAAAATTTTTTGGATGTGGCCGTAAACCTTGCTCAATCTGGCGCCGTAAACGCCATTCGACAAGTTCCAAATCAGCTGGTTGCGTCAACTTTTCATTTCTCACCATGGTATCGACACAATGGATACATGCGCCGTTGGCCTCCATGACGGAAGCTTCATCCGTCATTTGTTGCCTTGCGTGCTTTGAGCTGGCACGCATTGCGGCGACAAGTTCTCCGAACCGGAAAACCTGTGGCGTTTCAGCAAGCCATAAGCGCTGCCGGTCAAGTGTTCTCTCGATTCGAGATCCAACGGTTTCTTTCACAGTATCCACAGCTGGCCGCGCGGCGATCACACCATCCAAGGCAGTATTTTGCAACAAGTATTCCCGCAAACGCGATATCATCGGTTCGCATACCATCGGTCGCGCCGCGTCATGGACCGCTACCCAGGCTTCTGACGGACAATCACTGGCAAGACATTCTAAGCCAGACAGAACTGAATCAAATCGTTCTGCGCCGGAGGGTGCAAATTGCAGGCGGCCATCATCAGGCAACCATGCCTTGAAAGTCTGCAGATCTTTGACCACCACAATGGCCTTACCGATGAATGGCGCCGACAAAATCCCGGCCAAAGTGTGCCAGATCAGGGGGACGCCCAAAACATCAACAAACTGCTTGGGTATATCTCGCCCAAAACGCCGCCCAACCCCGCCAGCCACGACCACGGCCTGCCAATTGCTAGAATCACTCATCCGTTTTTTTCGGTTTCTCTACAATTCTGAAAAAAATCTCGTCCTGTCGAACCAACCCCAGCTCTTCTCTGGCCAGCTCTTCCAATGCCTCGTCCCGGGTTTTCAGGTTGTTCACATCAGCCCTTAACACCATATTACGTCGTTTCGCTTCTTCGATTTGTTGTTCTATGCGGCTAATTTCTTCGGACAAAGCACGGTTTGAGCGATAACTGGCATCACCAAGCCACAGTTTGTACTGCAACAGCAAAAGCACTATTACCAGTAGCGCAACAAATAACCGGCCCACGGACGTCACCTTGGCTTCCTCACCTCAACCAATCTCAAGTTGTCTGAAGGTTTTCTTCTGGGGTATTTTGGCCTATGGTAAACGATGATAACAATAATAGCTAACGGGAGGCCGATATGAAGATCGGTATCGTTCGGGAAGCCTTGGAATCAGAGCGACGTGTCGCTGCCTCGCCCGAATCAGTGCGCAAGCTTGTTCAGTTAGGCTACGAAGTGGTGGTGGCCTCAGGCGCCGGCAACAAGGCTGGTTTACATGATGAACAGTTTGCCGCGGCTGGTGCAGAGATTGTGTCGGATGACGAGGCATGGAAATCAGACATCATTGTTAAAATCAATCCCCCCTCCGACAAAGAAATCCAGCAGGTCGAAGCCAACACGACGATAATTTCACTGCTGTCGCCGGCCACTAACATGCCGCTTCTGGAAGCAGCAGCCCGCCGCCACATCAACCTGATTGCGCTTGACGCCGTCCCGCGTATTTCACGTGCACAGGCCATGGACGTCCTTAGTTCCATGGCCAACATCGCAGGTTATCGAGCGGTGATCGAAGCGGCACATGCGTTTGGCCGTTTTTTTGCCGGACAAATGACTGCCGCAGGCAAGATTCCGCCGGCAAAAGTGTTGGTTATCGGAGCAGGTGTGGCAGGACTAGCGGCCATTGGTACAGCGGTCAACCTTGGCGCCATCGTGCGGGCTTTTGATGCACGCCCCGAAGTCAAAGAGCAAATCCAAAGCATGGGGGCAGAATTTCTTGAGGTCGAGATTCAGGAGGACACAAGTTCTGAATCGGGTTACGCGAAAGAAATGAGCGATGCCTTTATTGAAGCTGAAATGGCACTTTTCAGGCAGCAGGCGGAAGAGGTCGACATCATTATTACGACAGCCATGATTCCTAGCAAACCGGCCCCTCGCCTCATCACCAAAGACATGGTGGCGGCAATGAAACCCGGAAGTGTTATCGTTGATCTGGCGGCGGCCAGTGGGGGCAATTGTGAGCTCACGGAAGCGGGAAAAATGATTCAGGTCGATGGTGTCACCATTATCGGCTACACCGATCTCCCCTCAAGACTCCCCATGCAATCCAGTCGCTTGTTTGCCAACAATGTCGCCAACTTGTTGGGTTTACTTACCCCCAACAAGGATGGCCGTATCGTATTGACGCAAGACGACATCATTGTCCAAAGTGTCGCTGTGGTCAGAGATGGTGAAGTGCACTGGCCACCACCCAAAGTTTCGGTGAGCGCCGCACCGCCAAAAGCGGAATCACACCCCGAGCCCCAACCCCATTCTGACAAGGCTAAACACTGGCCACGTCGACTCATGTTATTTGCCGGCGTGCTACTGTATGCCTTGATTGGCTTTCAAGCGCCCCCCGAATTTCTACAACATTTCACAGTCTTTGC
>RFGJ01000388.1 GCA_003696665.1 Gammaproteobacteria bacterium
ACCGTCCACCGTCCGAATCAAAAAGACTTCCAAAGCCATACCGGCTCCGGAAGTCTTTTTTCGTTCAAATTTGCGCCGCGGGGATTACGCCATATAGCGTTTGCGCAGCGCCAACCCGGCGCCCGCCACCAGAACGAAGGCCGCCCCGGCCAGCGCCAGCGGCAGGTAGGGCGTCCCGGAGGCCGCACTCATGCTGTTGAGAGTAATGGCAGTCGGGGAACCTGTGCCAACTGGAATACCCAAAGTTCCACTATTTGGAATGTTGTCATCAGCAGGGCTACCATTGTTGTCGAAGAATATCACGCTTGACAAAGTTGAACCATCATCAGTATGAGTAAGCCCCAAAGAGCTCAACGTGACGCCCACTTCCGTATTGACACCATTGGTAGCCACGCTACCAGGCGTACCACTACCGAAAACAGCAAAATTATCGTTGCAATTTACTGCGCTACAATCCGCAACACGAACCCCACTGGAAAGAATTAGAATCAATCTGTCAACTTCTGTGAGCGTAGTACAACCACCAATACCACTTACTCCCGATGATTGGCTCGGAATATCCAAACAAATCCGAACAAATTCGCCGCTTGCAAATGATGTAGTAGCTATCGTATCAAAATAAAAGTACATATCACTTGAACTATTGGTAACCCAAAACGTATTGATATCATTGTCGTCTGGAACAGCGACCTCGTCACCATCATTCGCCGCCAGCGCACATCCAGAATTTCCAATAGTGCAACTCGGGTATCCGGGCCACTCGCTCGGATTACCATCTACGGTGATAACAGTCGCGAAAGCCGTCACCGCGCTGCCCAGCGCCAGCACCAGCGCCACAATCAAACTGGTGGCGCGAAAAGAAAGTTTTTTGAACATCACATACCTCCAGAGAAAAAAAGAATAGGCCGCATGCAGCCGCCATACAAGCGAAATATCAGATGAGTCTTGCGGGATTTTCAGGGCTGCACTTCTATAGTCGCAATTATGCCACAAAAGGTTCAAAATTAATGGCAGCGATTTTGCAACTATTCAGCCGCCCGCCGCCAATCGAAATCAGA
>RFGJ01000389.1 GCA_003696665.1 Gammaproteobacteria bacterium
CGAACACAGCCGCATGTTCTTGGAACAGGCCGGCGTGGTCCTGGATCACATGGAAATGCCCCGCTCCGGGGACACGGTCTACCGGCCCGAGAGCGTGCATATCTCAGAGCGTTACTCCACATCTCAAACAGAAGAGTAAATCCTGGTAAATTTTGCTAGTAGCGGCCATAGGCGTAACCGTAACCTGACTTTCGCTGCGATATTTACATAACACGTGTTGTGATACTTTGGAGGCACGTATCGATGAAGCCCAATCTGACACTGGAAGTGCTTAAGGCTGAGGCGCGAGAGTTTGCCCAGATCGAATCGCAGCATCATGAGCCAACGCTATATGGCATCACCGATGGAAAAGCTGTCGGCACCTATTTCGAACATAAGTTCCGTCTCTATCTCCGTGAAAGATATGAGTTCATGGAAGGGAGCTCCGCAAGAGGGATAGACTTTCCCGAACTTGGAGTCGATATGAAGGTGACGAGCATAAGGCAGCCGCAATCGTCATGCCCATTCAGATCGGCGCGCCAGAAAATATATGGTCTTGGATATTCTCTTCTTGTCTTTGTGTATGAAAAGACAGATGATCCGGAGAAATCCACAGGGAATCTCCGTATTCTGCACACGATTTTTATCGACAAGGAAGGGACAGCAGATTTTCAAACAACAGTAGGCCTTCGTCATATTCTCGAGAATCAGGGCAACAAAGATGACATCTTGGCCTTTTTCGAGGAACGAAGATTGCCCGTAGAGGAAATCGGCGCCTCAGCACTCGCTGATGAGATTCTCGTCAGTCCTCCAAAGATCGGGTATCTGACAATCTCCAACGCGCTTCAATGGCGACTTCAATACCGTCGAGTCATCGAGAAGGCGGGTTTAGTTCCAGGGATCGAAAGACTGCAATGATGGAGCGAAAACGGCGCAAAGCCGAATTTGGAGATTTTCAAACTCCTATCAACCTAGCTCGACAGGTCTGTGGACTCATTGCACAGACTGGCTTTCGCCCTGCCACCATCCTTGAGCCGACATGTGGGGTTGGTTCGTTTCTTCGAGCCAGCCTGGAGGCGTTTCCTGACGCGACACATGTTCTGGGTTTCGAGATATATCCTGAGTACGTAGGGCAGGCGCGCAGTGCAGTACGACCACTTGCAAGGTTGCATACAAATGTCGAAATCCACCAGTCTGATTTTTTTCACACCGACTGGTCTACAATTATTGAAAGGATGCCGGAACCCCTTCTTGTGATAGGTAACCCGCCGTGGGTGACGAATGCTGAATTAAGCTCTCTGGGAAGCGCCAATACCCCGACTAAATCGAACTTCGACAACCTCCGTGGAATCGATGCTCTTACTGGCAAAAGTAATTTCGATATTTCTGAGTGGATGCTAAGAAAGAGTATTGAATGGCTTAACGGTAAGGATGGCTTGCTTGCCATGCTGTGCAAAACGACAGTGGCTCGAAAGGTTCTGGTTTATGCCTGGAAAAAGGAAATGGAGGTGGCATCGGCTTCTCTTTACCGTTTGGATGCACAAAGGTATTTTGGTGCTGCGGTCGATGCTTGTCTTCTCCTAATGAGAACGCGTTTGGGAGGGCGAAGTAGGGAGTGCCAAGTTTATTCTTCGCTTCACGTAGAAAAATCCACGGGACAATCTATCAACGTTATCGACGTATTTGGTTGGCGGGATAGAATGCTTGTCTCCAACATCCACTCATATGAGAAGTGGAAACATCTCGCAGGGAACGGGCTCAAGGGTTGGCGCTCCGGAATCAAGCACGATGCCAGCAAGGTATTTGAGTTGCGTCAGGATAACGGCCACCTGATTAACGGCTTTGGCGAAAAGGTGGATATTGAACCCGAAATGCTCTTTCCGTTGCTGAAAAGCTCCGATCTTGCAGCGCGCAGATTGCCTCAGCGATGGTTAGTTGTTCCCCAAAGGACAGTAGGCGAGGATACAAGTCGCTTGAAAACCGAGGCGCCCAAAACATGGGACTATCTTATGGCCCACGCACACCACCTAGATAAAAGGAGAAGCTCTATATATAAGAATCGAGCCCGCTTCTCAGTCTTTGGCGTCGGACCGTATTCTTTCGCCTCGTGGAAAGTTGCCATTTCAGGCCTCTATAAAAAATTTGAATTTGTACAAGTTCCTCCCTTTCAGGGCCGCCCGGTAGTTTTTGACGATACGTGCTATTTCTTCCCGTGCCAATCCGAGGAAGAATGTCAGATGCTTCATGAGATGGTTACATCCGAGCCTGCCAGAGAATTTCTGTCGGCTCTTGTTTTCTGGGATGCAAAACGCCCAATTACAGCTCGCCTCCTCAACTTGCTTGACTTAGCGGCCCTGGCGCGAGTTGTAGGGAACGAAAACGACGTCACACAAATGCTTGCAGAGCGGCAAGTCGTACAATACACACAGGGAATGCATCAGCTTCTTCTTTTCAGAGAGAATGTCGCGGGCTACAATGACAAGTGAGTCTGAAGTGGGCCAGCCGGCGACCTCGTCTTTGCACTTCCCGCCCGGCTTCCTGTGGGGAACCGCCACTGCCTCCCACCAGGTGGAAGGGAACAACACCAACAACCAGTGGTGGGCCTTCGAGCAGAAAC
>RFGJ01000390.1 GCA_003696665.1 Gammaproteobacteria bacterium
ACTTGCCCAGGCCGGTCAGCGTCTGGCCGGCGACGGCCTTGCGTTCCTTGTAGGCTTCGGCGGAGAGTCTGGCAACAGGGAATTGGGTTTCGATGAAGGCGCGGTCGTTGGGCATGGTTCCTCACTCAGTATTTATATGGCTACATTCATGTTGTCGCCGGGCGAGATAAATCTCACCGTACAGGGTTTCAGGATTTGATTTTCATAACGTGGCCACGTTTCACATTGGCCAGTTCGACGGTGTGCTCATCCAGCAGCCAGTAATGCAGGTGCCAGTCGTCCTGAATACGCAGGCGATAGGCTTCTGCCTTGTCCTTTTGACGCGTAACTACCTTGCCGCCTTTTTTAATGGGATGATTGGGGGTCGATTTGTTGTTGTAGCGCGACTTCTCAAAGCGGGGTGTAATACCTGCAAGCATTTTGACAATCTCAATGTAGAGAGCCTGTAACGCCTTGGAATCCCGATCCATGTGCGTTTGACGGATTGAATCTACAAAATTATCGCCTTCTATCCACTCTGCCATGTTTTTGATAGCAACCCTGTTTGTCTGCAAGCTCTGTTTTGCCCAGGCGATGGCACGCGGGACATCATCCCAAAACATCTCGATACCAACGATGTTGTCAAGTTCATCGGGAGAAAAAACCATTCTCCCTTTCCATGAACGTGGCTCCTCTATGCTTTCTTCAATCCGGGCCTCCAGATATTTTTCAACGAATCCGTCAGGAATGGTAGCAAAAACCAAATCATCTAATTCTTTTCGTTCTTGGGCTGCCAGTGTGACTTCGGCCAATGTTTCCACTAATGCATCGGCAGCCTCGACAGGCAATCTGTCCAGGATCGCCTGCGGAATAATTACAATATTAGTGGCACTATCGGGTAAAGCAGAGAAACCAAAGTTTTCTTCAAATAAAGGTGGCATCAGCAGTTTGTAAGCGACATTTACAATCTCGTGCTCAGCCAAAATGCTCCTGCCGTTATTTTGCATCCGAGAAGCAAGGAACGTAAGATTGTCAAAATTCGGATACCGTCTCAAGTTTGCCAATGCAGTATAAACTTTTTCTGGCAACCAAAACTTGTGTGGCGTGTTATCAATACATTTCGTCCACTGGACAATGTGGTAAATGTATGCGTCACACTCATCTTCTGGTGCATCTGCGGATGGCACATTGACAATATAAGGATCAAGCAAGATATCCATCGAATTATTTCCCCCGCCTTGCCTTATTGGCCTTCTTCTTAAGTGCAGCCTCTACGATACGACGTGATTCGCTTGGACCATCGTCAAAAAAGCCCTTAGGCCAATCAAGTGGCACGCCAAATTCGTTCAAATCCACGCTGCGGAAGCGCGAAGTGCCGTTCTCGCGTTCGACGAAGTAAATCTGGATGTCCTGATGTAGTGTGTCGCTTTCGTCTTCGGCCACGCGGCGGCGCAGGCGGTTGATCAGGTACTCGCTGTGCGTCTCAACAATGACCTGCTTACCCACTCTAGTCAGCCCCAGGAAGAAATCGGCCAGGATGGCCTGCACTTTGGGATGCAGGTGCAGTTCAGGCTGTTCCAGCAAGAAAACCGTCCCCTCGGGAGCCAGC
>RFGJ01000391.1 GCA_003696665.1 Gammaproteobacteria bacterium
GCCCAGCCCGGAGACGCTCTGCTCGATGATGGCAAAGCCGGCGCCCCAGGCGCTGGTTGCCAGCAAACCGATTGCCAGCAGGGTTAGAACCAGGTTTCGTGTGTGTCTCATGTCTCCTCCTGAAAAAGTGTTGCGGGCGAAAGCTGCGGCGATTTTATCCGGCTGAACCCGGGTATTGCAAGCACAAAATAAAATATTGTTTTATAGAATATGCGCCTAGAACATAAACCAGCTCTTTTTTTCACAACCCCAACTTGACAGAGCGATTCCACCACGTATGAATGTAGCATACCCCTCATTTACCAAATCCCCCACAAGGAGGTCACCATGTTTCCTCGGATTATTAAATTTTTATTAGTTTTTAATTTCATCATATTTACCCTGAGCGGATGTGGCGGTGACAGCAATACCTACCAAACAGCCAACGACCCCTACCACAACGCTGATGGAACACCTACAGTCTTTGCCCGGTTTGATGCCAGCACACTTCCCCTCCCCAATGATTTGACCTGGGCGGCAGACAACGATCCACGCGTTAACCTGCCCCTTGCCAATGATGGTTCCGAATTGGACCAACTTAAGCAGATCATCAACGCTCAGCCAAATCTGCTCGGCCTGTCACCCAACATGTTCCTCACCTTGCCAGTAACAGGAGCTGTCAACAGCAATACGCTGAATCTTGTGGTTTTCAGAACGGACGACCCCAATTTGCCAAATTTTTTGGGCGCACTTGCAGTCAATGATCTGGCATCCGCGGCAGGTTTTCTTGCAAGCATGGAAATCCGTACAGAAACAGATTTTATTATTCTGGATGATTTTACATCCGGTGTCGTAAAGCTTTTGCCCAAGACACCCTTCACACCCGGGGCAGCCTATGCCGTGGTGGTGAAATCGGGACTATTGGATGGGAATGGGAACCTTGTGGCCTCATCATTTACGATGGAGGCCTTGAAATCAACAGCCCCATTTTCCTCCGATTCACCACTGTTCAAATTTGAAACACTGAGAGCTGCCTTAAACGATGGGGCAACATCCCTGTTTTCTATTATCGAGGCTGTCACGGCCGTTAAAACCGGGGCGGCCTGGACCCGTGACGATGTCCTCGTAACCTGGACCTTTCATACCGCTGACTATACCTTATCACTGACCCCGACCATTGCCGGCGCTGAAACCGTCGACTACCCCGGCGGCGCAACCCCCTTTACCCAAACCACGGCAAATCTCAAGGTCTTAAGTGCTGGTTTTACAACCAACAACATCAC
>RFGJ01000392.1 GCA_003696665.1 Gammaproteobacteria bacterium
CGCGAAGACAAGTTCGGCTGGGTGGTGCCCGTGCGCCTGCCCGAGTCGATCGACGTGTGAGGGCGTGAGGTTGCCAGCGCACGATGAACGAGCCGTCAGGGGGATACCAGTCCTGCTGACGGCTTTTTGTCCAGCAGCCAAGGTGTGTTATTTTTGACCAAAACGCATTTCATGATAGCAGATTTCAATGATGCCTTTCATCGCCATAAACAGGATTGCCAAATCTTGTACGAGGAAAAACGGTGGGCCAATGCCGACCATTTGGCTGGCTTGGCTGCCGAATGCGGATTGAAAGCGGTGATGATGGCTCTTGGCATGCCCGTGGACAAAAAAAGTGGTTCACCTCGTAGCAAAAAATATCGTGTACACTTGCCTGCTATTTGGAATGCTTTCCAGCAGTTTGTGGCAAATACTCATGGCGCCATTCTGGCATTACATCTGAGTACCCCGTCACCGTTCGCCCATCCTCACGTATGGCATGTGGCCCAGCGCTACGAACCTCAATCAAATTTTACCAAGGCTGTAGTGGATGACCATCTTGAGGGGCTGAAAGAAGTAGAGAATGTATATAATCGAGCAAAGTTGGCGGGCTTTATTTAAAATGTTGAAATACATTTCTGTATGCGCTATGACGAGGTAGTCCCTGCATTGCGGCGGTTGCTGGAGCGAGAAAAGTGGGTGACTGCATTGCCGAAAGGCAAGAAGCTTGTTATCAATCGTGATATCAAAGGGCGCATTTCTTTTATTTTGCCAAAGGGAATCAAAAAGTCGCTTCGAACTGACATCGAATCATTTGTGCGCAACCGAGCAGGTGAATTGGCGCCTTGGGTGCATCCGGAAGGGGCACGACTCTTTTTGGAAGAAGAGTTGCCAGCGATGCCGGCAGGTCCGGAATTTCCCTTGTTTGAAAAGGATGATCCTCCGCCGGTGTACGTTGTAGAGCGGCTCCTTATGGGCAATGAATGGGCTACTGTGAGGGACGTGCCCTGCACCAAGCGCACCAGATGTCCCGAAAGATTGGTTTTTTTTTCGGTAAAAGGCGGAGTGGGTCGTTCTACTGCACTGGCAGCCACGGCCTGGTATCTGGCAAAAAAAGGCAAACGCGTACTGGTCATCGACATGGACTTTCAG
>RFGJ01000393.1 GCA_003696665.1 Gammaproteobacteria bacterium
CCTGATTCGTGAGCGTGCCGAGAAGTGAGTAGGGCTCATATCCGTCAGTTGACGGACGCAGGTTCAAATCCTGCCCCCGCTACTCATAGGAAAAGGGAATCGCAATGATTCCCTTTTTTGTTTTGTAGTATATCTTGGGAGTAGTCGATGAGCTACACGGTTTATGTATTGTATTCCGCGGCTTATGATAAGATTTATGTTGGGTATACATCCGATCTGGCTCAACGCTTACGTTCGCACAACGAACTGTCGCATAAGGGGTGGACGGTGCGCTATCGTCCATGGGAGTTGATTTATCGGGAGGAGTTCGCAACAAAGTCCACAGCGATGCGCCGCGAGCGTGAATTAAAGAGCAGCCGTGGCCGGGATTTTATTTGGCGCCTGATTCGTGAGCGTGCCGAGAAGTGAGTAGGGCTCATATCCGTCAGTTGACGGACGCAGGTTCAAATCCTGCCCCCGCTAATCAGTAAGCTAAAAAGGAGTGCTAAGCTCCATTTTTAGTTTGCGAGATTCTCGAAATCAGACGCCTTTTTCTGCATTAGCTCTCTACCTGTAATTTTTTCCTTGACGCCTGGCCAATTGTTTTTTATATATAAGAGTGGGTTGATTTGAAACTGTTTTCTGATCCCCGGAAAATAGTAGGGGAAGACAAAAGCAATCCATCCCCCCAGGCCTTTCCGATAGCGGCATGCTTTTGCCCTTCCGACCCTATCTGATACTTGCGTTATAGCCCGTAGCCATTTTTAAGGCGAAGTGGAGTTTTTCGTTGTATCTCGAAACAAATTGAGTGGGGCTTATGCTTTTGGTAAACGGGAAAAACTCTCCAACTTTTCAGCGACACATTCTCATTGCGTTGCTCGATCGTATTATTTCTCGAATTTTAACTTGAACGTTGTTCGTATCTATTGCTGAACGCATATAATATTCCCTTTCTCAAGGAGGTAAATATGCCATATTATGTGCAAGTTGAAGCTGTAAATATTGACAGTTTCATATACGATACCCACGACATTAGTACAATACGTGGCGGCAGTTTCATC
>RFGJ01000394.1 GCA_003696665.1 Gammaproteobacteria bacterium
AGATTCTTGGGTATACTTGTGCTATTCCGGGGTTAGGCCCGCACACCACATTATCAGGGAGATTTATGGAGACCAACCTTCATTGGATTATCAATTTCATTTGGGGTATTGCCGATGATGTGCTGCGCGATATTTATGTGCGCGGCAAATACCGGGATGTCATCTTACCGATGACTGTGATTCGTCGCCTGGACGCGGTATTGGAACCAAGCAAGGCCAACGTATTGGCTATAAAAGAGCAATTGGACGAGGCCAATGTGGTCCACCAGGACGGGGCGCTGCGCCATGCTGCAAAGCAGGCCTTCTACAACACATCTCCTTTTACCTTGCGAGACCTGCGCAGCCGCGCCACTAGCCAGCAACTGGAAGCCGACTTTCGTACTTACCTTGACGGCTTTTCGCCCAACGTACAGGAGATTCTGGATAAGTTCAAGTTCCGCAATCAAATCCCCACCCTGGTGGAAAACGATATCCTCGGCGCACTGATTGAAAAATTCCTCGACCCCAAGATAAACCTTTCTCCTGAGCCGGTGCTGGATACTGAAGGGAATGTGGTGTTGCCTGGGCTGGACAATCATGCCATGGGGACAATCTTCGAAGAACTAATCCGTCGTTTCAACGAGGAGAATAACGAGGAAGCCGGAGAGCACTTTACCCCGCGCGATGTGGTTACTTTGATGGCTGACTTGATATTTATGCCCATCGCTGACCAGATTGAGTCCAGCACCTATCTGGTGTATGACGGAGCCTGCGGCACCGGCGGGATGCTCACACTGGCAAGCGAGCGCCTGCAACAATTGGCAGCACAACGCGGTAAGGCGGTATCGATACACATTTTCGGCCAAGAAATCAACCCAGAGACCTACGCTATCGCTACCGCTGACTTGTTGCTCAAAGGCGAAGGCGAAGAGGCTGAGAACATCGCCAATGGCTCAACACTGTCACAAGATGCCTTCCCTGACAAGAAGTTCGACTTCATGCTCTCCAACCCCCCTTATGGCAAGAGTTGGAAGACAGAGCTGGAGCGCATGGGTGGCAAGAAAGGGTTAAGCGACCCGCGCTTTATCATCCAGCACAATGGCGACCCGGAGTTCAGCCTGGTGACACGCTCCAGTGACGGGCAGTTGCTCTTTCTGGTTAACAAACTGCACAAGATGAAGCACGACACGCCTCTGGGCAGCCGCATCGCCGAGGTGCATAACGGTTCCAGCCTGTTCACCGGCGACGCCGGGCAGGGCGAGAGCAACATCCGGCGCTGGATTCTGGAAAACGACTGGCTGGAGGCCATCGTGGCCCTGCCGCTCAACATGTTCTACAACACCGGCATCGCTACCTATATCTGGGTGCTGACCAACCGCAAGCCGGCCCACCGCCGCGGCAAGGTGCAGTTAATCGACGCCACCGAATGGTATCGCCCCTTGCGTAAGAACCTGGGCAAGAAGAACTGCGAACTGGGCGAAGACGACATCCGCCGGATTGTAGAGACCTTCCTGGCCTTCGAAGAGAACGAGCACAGCAAGATTTTCCCCAACGAAGCCTTCGGCTACTGGAAGGTGACCGTCGAACGCCCGCTGCGCATTCGCGGGATTGACCCGGAACGCGCCTACAAAACCGCTGAAATCAAGGAATTGAAAGCCAGCGGCGAGCGGGACGAGAACGCCCCACCGGTCATCCGCAAGATTCACAAGCGCGGCACATTGCCCGACCCGTTGCATGGCCTGTTCGAAGCGCACATCAAGGGGCAACCGCGGGTGGTGGAATACGAACCCGATCCCGACCTGCGCGACACCGAGCAGGTGCCCCTGCTGGAAGCAGGCGGCATCGACGCCTTCTTGCGCCGCGAAGTGCTGCCCTATGCGCCCGACGCCTGGTATGAGCCGGACAAGGTGAAAATCGGCTACGAAATCAACTTCAACCGCTACTTCTACAAGCCCCAGCCGCTGCGCGCGCTGGACGAAATCCGCGCTGACCTGCTGGCCGCCGAAGAAGAAGCCCGCCGTTTGATGGATGAGATTCTGGGAGAGATGTAATGAGAGACGCGCAAAAACCTGATCACATCAGTCTGAATTCACTGGTAGAAAAACTCAAAGAAGGCCGGTTTGTGATTCCAGACTTTCAACGTGAATTTGAATGGAAACCGTGGGATATCCGTGATTTGATGCGGTCCATTTTTCTTGATTACTACATTGGCGGACTGCTTCTTTGGAAAGGGGACAAGAAAAATTTCGAGGCTCTGGCTTGCGAACCGATTTATGGGTATGCAGGCAAGAATGGGAAAGCCGAATACATTGTTCTGGATGGGCAACAACGTTTGACCGCCATGTACTATGTCTTTATGGCACCAGATGTCCCTTTGCCCAACCGCGCCAGCCGAGCATTTTATTTCATTCGCGTTGACCAGTTTATGGCAGGGAATTACGATGATGCATTCTATTACGAGTGGCTTTTCAATCGCTGGCAAAAGTTATTGGTCGACAGGGAACGCCAATATCAGGAACACATCTTCCCGCTCTTTATCATTGGGCAGGGCGGCTGGGAACTGCCCAACTGGGTACAGGGCTATGAACAGTATTGGGAAAAGAAGGCTCAAGAAGCCTCCCAAGCAGGCGACAAGGCTG
>RFGJ01000395.1 GCA_003696665.1 Gammaproteobacteria bacterium
CCTACAATCTTCAATATGCGTTTCATGGTTTTATATCCTTGCGTCCGATGACGCTTGTCAAATGCCGTTCGTTCCGATTGTGCGATGGCGGCCCAACGTAGGTTTCACCGGCAGCGGCGGCGCAGGCTACGCTCCACTGCCCACCCAGATGATTGCAGGCAAATCGCGCGCCGATTCACAAGCGGCGTAGCCGCTGTCCGGTGCAAACGGTGTTGGGCTGCTCTACAAATGCCCTTCATATTTCTCTCGCTGTTGTTCAAAGGAGAATTTAATTGTATCTGCAGACCTTTTTTCGCCTATCTGTAGAACTTTGTGTATGTAATACGACTGACTTACCCACGCGATAATAAAGGAAATGAATAACACTACTAGCACAATGGCTAGTTTTTGTAGCGGCAAGATGCTTCCCACCATAACACAAAATGACAGAGCATTTATCAGCAATATTACAGCTTCACCGCCACGAAATGACAGGAAAGGTACGTCCATTGCGGGTTTGTCGTCACCATATTCAAATGCGACGTATTGTGCAATTTGAGGGTTTTGTTCGACAAACCATAGTCGAATGCGCCCTGCTCGTCTAAATAGAATAATGGATGCACCAGCATCATCAACATTTTGTCGGAGTGTAAACAAACCAAGCAGCAAGATACCTGAAGCAGTAGCAAGTATGATTGTGTGAAAGTAGGATTGTAATGCCAAGTTGTTTGCCAGTTGGCTAACCCCAGCCAAAGCCGCTGCCACAATTATAAGTAAGAAATTAACGCGATTTGATTGGCTATTTTTGAATGCTATTGCCCGACTTTGCAGGGCATTGAATTCGGCTAAAAGGAAATCGGCAGATATTTTGAGACCGGCCTCGGCTAATTCTATTTTTTTTGTATCGTCACTCATATTGACCTGTCCTTAGCCCTTACGCTTCCAAGAGCTGCCCAACGTTGGTTTCACCGGCAGCGGCGTCGACTGCAAAATCACCACCGCCAACTCAAACCAAACTTTGCAATTCGCGCCCCAATTCGCACGCGGCGTAGCCGCTGTCCGCTGCACGCATTGTTGGGTGGCACTTCATGGTTTCGCAACCTGTTCTGTC
>RFGJ01000396.1 GCA_003696665.1 Gammaproteobacteria bacterium
AAAAAATCATGGACGGTTGGAAGAACGGACCCTTACCGCCAGCAGCATGCTCAATGAATATCTGGACTGGCCCTATGTCCATCAGGTGTTCAAACTGGAGCGCCGTATTACCCACCTTTCTTCCGGTAAAGTTCATACAGAGATCCTGTACGGCGTGACCAGCCTGCCAGCCCATGAGGCTTCCCCGAAGCGTCTGCTTGACATCGTGCGCAGTGAATGGGGTATCGAGAATGGGCTGCATTACCGCCGCGACGTGACATTTCGGGAAGATAGTACCCGTATGACAAAAAAGCGCCTTGCTCACGCCATGAGTACCATCAATAATCTGGTCGTTTCCCTCCTGAATTATTGCGGCTTTGATAACCATGCTCACGCCAGACGTTTCTATGCCGCCCAACCTCGCAAGGCTTTTGCCTTAATTACCGGACTTTAAGAAAGCCCTGTGGGGAGAGTCATGTCTGGTTGCGCCAATCCTGTATTTGCAATAGAATAAGTCCCATGAAAGGATTTCTGCTGGACGACCATATAGACGAAATCGTGTGGCTGGTCTTCAACCTGCTGCACGTTGGTGCGGGATACCTGTTTCACCCATATGCGGATGTGTGGCAGGCAAGGCCAGAGATACGCGCCGTTTATCTGGCCTTGCCTGCCTTCTGGTCTCTCTTTCCGTTCACAGTCATCGAAGAGTACTTCGTCGTCGTTTGGGGGATAGCGTACACGTGGCTTGCCGTGGCAACAAGCGAGAGTGGGGCGCAGCATCCGTTCGCGCTGGCGTTAGCCATTCACATCCTTATAACCGGCATCCTGCTGGCGCTCGTCTTTCTGGTGGAATGCCTGCGCCACGTCTTGCGCACGCGCTGGTCTTAATGACCTCACGGGCAGGGGGGCATCGGTGTAGGAGGCTCGCGTTGAGTGGTACGCTCAGAAGGCGACGACGGGACTCGAACCCGTAATCAGAGTTTTGCAGAATATGCTCGAAACAGAATACGTTTCATTTCTCTGCACTCATCTCTGC
>RFGJ01000397.1 GCA_003696665.1 Gammaproteobacteria bacterium
CGCGTCCTGCATTATCGAGAATGCGTGTTGCACTGCGCCATCGAGACGTTCGTAAATTTCAGGCCGCAAGGTCTTTACCCAAGTCTCGATGGTTGGCTCATCAATCCATTGCCCATCAAATCCAAAAGTTTGTCCTATTTGTCGCCACAACAACCCAGCGACTAAGTCATGCAAACTTCCCCATGGCTTACACAAAGTTTGTCGTTGTCGCTTTTCCGGCAATTGCTGAAGGTACCAATCGACAACATCTGCCAGCTGACGCCATGCTAGCCATACACACCCCTGATAATGAACATAAGCCGCCTGTCGTTCATCGGCGATGTCAGTGACGGCGACTGCGTCGGCTCGCCAGGGCCGGCGCTCGTCCTTTGAGACCGGTGCAAGCGCGAGAAATTGTTGAATACGTATGCCACTTTCCGTCCGGCACACCTTTTGCGGCACTCGAAAACCGGCTGGCCAATGGGGCCAGCATTCAACCGGTCGTGCAGTTGGCGCCGATTCTGGCATTTTTATGTCCGTATCGAGCGACTTAAGAAGGCGATCAAAATCCCGCCCTTCAGCAAGCACTTTGCCCTGCTCATCGACAATCCGAAACCGCATCCGCAGATGTGCAGGCAGCGCTGTGACCTCAAAATCATCCGGTGTCAACTCAATCCCCGTCATCTTGGTCAAGGCGAGACAGAGTTCGGTGAGCAGCTCACCGCTGCGGTCCATGCGCTCCAATGCGGCGCGAGCAAAATCGGGCGCGGGCACAAAATTGCGACGCAAGTTTTTAGGGAGCGTCTTGATTAAAGCGGTCACTTTCTCATGCGTCAGTGATGGCACCATCCAGTCAAACTGTTTGGCATCCAAATCGCCTACGAGACGAACGGGCACCGTCACCGTCACACCATCATGCTCAGACCCGGGCTCAAAGCAATACGACAGCGGCAATTCAATGGCGCCCATTTTCCAAAACTTGGGCATAGCCACCGGCGTGTCCTGTTCGCTTCGTCTGAGTTCCTCCGGTTTGAATATCCAATCGTTTAAAGCCTGCGGTGACTGTCGTCGCAGCCATTTCTCCAACTGCGGCATACGCGTGATCGATGTCGGCACCCGCGCATTCCAAAGCTCGAATAAGACGTCATCATCCACGAGTCGGTCACGACGTCGCGCCATCGCCTCTTCTTCCTTGACCTGGTCAATGGCCTTCCAACAGGCCAAAATGGCGCGTGACCGTGTCTGCCACTGGCGCGCCATTAGCCCCTCGCGAATGAGCAACGCTCGTGCCGTCTTCTTATCCGTTTCATCCAAAGGTACAGGATGACGCCCCTCAACGATCAGGCCAAATAGGCTACGTTGCCGCTCAATCATTGCCATGCCGCGCCGTTTCGACCAAAACGCATCAAAATAGGTGGTTTTGAGTAGATGCGGTACGACGTCAATGGTCCATTTCGGATCAATGACCGCCGCTATGGAGGCGAAAATACTACGCGTTTCAATGATTTCGCCGGCCACAACCCACTTAGGGTTGCGTTTCTTTTCCTGAGGAAGCCGCGCAAAAATAGCTGAACTGCGTATGAGCTTAAAGCGCATATGTCGGGCCCCCTGGTAGTCCCCTTCTGCTGTTTTCTGCCCCACTCTATCCGGGAAACCCACCAACAGCGCCTTATGTAAATTCTCATAATCACCTGGCTGTTCATTGGCCCGCCAGCCAAGTCGGCGACAAATATCCATGATTTGACGAAACGTCTCCCACCAGTCCCGCATGCGTAGCCAAGACAGCATTTCTTTTTTCAATTGTTTGCGAAGCTGACTTCCCGATAACGTCTGTTTAAGGTCATGGACGTAATTCCACAAATTGACCCAAGACCAAAAATCTGACGCTTCGGTATCGAAGCGACGGTGTAACTCATCCGCACGCTGCCTTTTTTCAAATGGGCGCTCCCTCGGGTCAACAACACTAAGCCCCGCGCATATCACAGCAGCTTCTTTCAGACAGTGGCGCTGGCGTGCTGCAATGATGATAGCCGCCAAGCGAGGATCAAGCGGCAGTTGTGCCATCCATCGCCCAACCCGCGTCAAACGGCCGTGTTGATCAATAGCGTTGAGCATCGCCAACAACCGATAGCCATCGCGCCAATCGCGTCGTTCCGGTGGCTCAAGAAAAGGGAAACGTTCCACATCCTTAAGACCAAGATCGAGCATCTTGAGAATGACGCTTGCAAGATGCACTCGCTTGATTTCTGGATCGGTAAATTCGGGCCTAGAGGCAAAATCATCTTCACTGTAGAGGCGGATACAAATACCAGACGCGACCCGCCCACAGCGTCCAGCACGTTGGTTGGCCGACGCTTGTGAAACCGGCTCGACCGGAAGGCGCGCTATCTTGTTTCGGCGACTGTAGCGATTAATGCGCACCAGACCGGTGTCTATCACATAGCGAATGCCCGGCACGGTCAAGGAAGTTTCCGCGACATTGGTGGCCAACACAATGCGTCGCCCGTTAGAAGGCCGAAAAATTCGCTGTTGCTCGGCTTTACTTAGACGCGCATACAGTGGCAAGACTTCTCGTGACGGGCCATAGTGCTGGCGCAATGCCGTTGCCGTATCACGAATCTCACGCTCGCCAGGCAAAAACACCAAGATGTCGCCAGGCCCTTCTCGATCTAGCTCGTCAACGGCTAACAAAATGCCATCAATTGGCTCACGGGCAACGTCTTCATCCGGTTCGGTCAATGGCCGATAACGAATGTCAACCGGGTAGGTTCGTCCACTGACTTCAATCACTGGCGCACCACCAAAATGGCGTGAAAACTTTTCCGTTTCGATGGTCGCTGACGTCACAATCACTTTAAGATCGGGGCGCTTAGGCAATAACCGCTTGAGGTACCCCAAAATAAAATCGATATTGAGGCTGCGCTCATGGGCTTCGTCGATAATGAGGGTGTCGTAACGCTTAAGCAATGGATCCGATTTGAGTTCTGCAAGCAGAACCCCATCGGTCATGACCGCGACGGCTGCCGTTTCCGGAACCTTGTCATCAAATCTGATCTTGTAACCAACCAACTGTTCGCCAGTTGGGCCAAGTTCTTCACTCAATCGGCTAGCAACCGAACGTGCCGCCAATCGACGTGGTTGTGTATGGCCGATCAGAGCGCGTTGGCCACGCCCTTGCTGCATACACATTTTTGGCAATTGCGTGGTTTTTCCGGAGCCTGTTTCGCCTGCGACAATAATGACCTGGTGCTCCGACAGCAGGGCTGATATATCATTCAGCCGCTGACAAACAGGCAAAGCCTCTGGAAAGGCAATGTCCTTAGGCCATAAGGAAAGTTTACGCGATTGCAATCCAGCGGCCATTTCAAAACGCTTTTGCCACTGCGCCACGGCGTGTTCACTCATCTGGCCACGTTGACGACTTTTCTGCAATTTGTGCCATTCACGCCGAAGTTTGTCCGCAAGTTCCTCTGGTACTTGTCGTAGGCAATGCTCAAGCGCTTGTTTACTGTTTGGCCACTGTTCCATCTTCTCAATCTTTACGAGACAAAAAGAAAGCGACGTGATTCGCCGCTTTGTCGATCGAGCGCTGTCATAACAGCGTCAATTATTTCAAGTTTCGAATGAGCAGACAATGTTCAGGCAAACTGTCCATCGGCACAGGAATTCTCACCCTATGTCCAGAGCCTGGTGCTACCTCTGTTGGCTCGC
>RFGJ01000398.1 GCA_003696665.1 Gammaproteobacteria bacterium
AAATAAGGCCTCGCCGCATCGGACGCCTACGCGTTCGGAGCGCGGCGTAGCGGTGGCGCTGCTGCGCTTCGGCGAGCCGCTGACCACGCGCGGCGCCCGGATGCGACATCGGGGCACGGGGGTCACGGTGCGCGCGGGGGACGAATTTTCGGCCCTGGCGCTGTACGGACGGCGCAGGCTGCGCGAGAAGCGCGTGATCTACGGCCACGCGGTCTATGTCGTGGCTGCGCGCGAGGCCGACGAGCCGTGGATCGTGGTAACCAACGAGCGGCCGTAACAGGCCCTGGCGATGTATGCCAGGCGGTGGCGATCGAGCACACCTTCGCGGCATTCGAGAGCCGGACGGATCGGCCACGATCCTTAGATCTGGAGGCGACGCATATGAAGGAGGCCGAGCAGTTGGAGAAGCTGATGGGGGTACTGGCGGTGGCGCTGGTATGGGCGGTGAAGGTGGGGCAGTGGCGTCAGCAACAACGGCCCATCGTGATCAAGTCGCATGGACGGCAGGCCGTCTCGCTCTTTCGGTACGGGCTGGGTTACCTGCAGAGGCATTTGCTGGGTCACGACCGGCGAGCCTTACGCCCAGCCTTCCATGTTTTGTCGTGTACTTACATTTTACCCTGTCAGCCCGCATGTTTTCTTAGCCGGTGTTGTGGTGCGTTCATTCTTATTTTTCTTCGTAATTAAGTATTCTGTTTACAAAGTCAATCCAGTCGTATTTTGAAATTGTTTTGTCGATGTAATAGTCGGGTTGGATGCCTTTGCCATCAATTGTCATATCGGGTATTCGCATACTTCTCGATATGCTGTAACCCAATTTTAAGTCCTTACATGGCGAGTCTACAAAATACATGTTAGAGAAATCGAGAACTCCAGCTGTTGTTGTGCCGAAAAGTTTTACTTTTTTGCTTTGCTTGGCTGCTAAAAGAAATTGCTCTGTCGCGCTAGCAGAACCTTTGTCAATGATTATTCCCACGTTTTTAGGATAAGGATAAATCGTATCAAAGGTTTTAATCGTAACAATTGTACTGTCAAGGTTTACAAACTCTCCAATGTGTTGATTCAGTTTTTCCAACGCGTCATTTACCCAATTTTTATCTTCTTCTGACAAGTCAGGGTCATTCATAAATTCAATTAATGCTTGGTTATTCAAGGGGGTTGACAGTAGCTCTACGCCAACTGTTCTGATAGGATTGGTGTAAATAATTGGAAGAATTTTTTCATAACTCAAATCACTGCCACCACCATTATTGCGCAAATCAATGATAAGATTTTCAGTGCTTGTAATTGTTTGCCAGTTAGCATCAATTATGCTATCAATGAATTTCTTTTCAGAAAGTGAAAACGAAGGGATTCTCAGTATTGCAGTGTTGTCTGAAAGTTTCTCAAAAAGAGGAACTTGTGTTGTCATGAACCTAAAATACATGTCAACATGTTTGTCAGCCGGAAATATTGGTTTAACCCTTTTCAGTGTTACAAAGCCCATTTGCAAATAATTGTTACCAAGCAGTTCAACGTCTGAAAATTCTTTTGGAGAATGGTCTTGCATGTAATACGTAGCGGTGAATTTGTTGTTTTCTCTTCTGATTTTGAACTTGACCTGTGATTTGCTCCAGTACACTCCGTCTGCTTCAATAACAAACCCTATATATTCATCTTTTACTTTCCTGATTCCAATTGTATAGGATGGAGAATTCCAGATGCCCTCAAATCCCGGTTCTGTAATTTTTGAAACATAAGAATTGAACTCCTCTTCATTATACGGATATGTTTCCCATGTACTAAACTGCTCTCTGATTTTGACAGTGTCTACACCATCCTGTCCATTAGAGTTATGGTCATTGTTCAGCCCAATCCATAAGTGTCCATGCTGAAAAAATCTCAACCAATTTAAAAGCGTCTCAGCACATTCTTGTTTGTCCGTAATCGTTTTCACCTTGTCGGCATAGGTGTCACTATGTTTCTGATATTCCTGCTCTCCTTTTTGCTCAACCATGTATTGAAAACTAGCTTCATTTTTCTCAATAGTTTCTTTTAGCCAAGCAAAATTGTCTGCACAACTACAGTCTTGTGCATTAGTCAAATGTGTCAAGAGGATGGTCAACCCGATTAATATTCCTTTTTTCATGATGTATTTGTCAAACGTTCGTGCGAAAGGCATCGAAGTCGTATGCATGTGAGGTTATCTGGAGTGTCTTGAAGGCGAGGTCGTCGCCGATGGTCGAGCCGACGACTTGGCGAACATCCCACATCGCCCCACCAATAACCTGGCCGTTCCAGTGGTTCCCGTTAGCTTGGGTCCATTTGTAACTGTTATTTTACTGATGTTACGCATTGGCGAGTTTTCGTAGTAGCTTCAACGTCCCCGCTAACCTACCTAGACCGCCTATGAAGAAGCACCTGCGCGACCTCTACACGGACTATCTCATCTCCTCCTTCGGACAGATCACGGCCACCGGCCTCGCCCATCTGCTCGACGACAAGGTCAGCCACGACCGCATCACGCGCCTGCTCGGCTCTCAGCGCCAGAGCGCCGACGATCTCTGGCGTGCGGTGAAGCCGCTCTGCGCCAGGTCGAGCGCGACGATGCGATACTCGTCATCGACGACACGATTGAGGAGAAGCCCTACACCGACGAGAACGAGATCATCTGCTGGCACTTCGATCATGCCAAAGGACGCACCGTCAAAGACCTCAACCTCATCACGGCGCTCTACGTGACCGAGCACGAGGGAGTGGCGCTCTCGGTGCCGGTGAGTTTCGATCTGGTTGACAAGACCGAGCCCTACCTTGACCAGAAGACCGGCAAGGAGAAACGGCGCAGCGCCAGGACGAAGAATGAGCGGATGCGGACGATGCTCAAGGCCTGTAGCGACAATAAGCTGCCTTTCCGCTTTGTCCTGGCCGATCTCTGGTACGCCAGCGCCGAGAACATGCGCTACGTGAAGCTGGAACTTGAGCGGGAGTTCATCTTTCCGCTCAAATCGAACCGCAAGGTGACGCTCAGCCTCGAAGCTGGATCTGGAACCGGGTCGTCTTGTTGAGGCGCACCTCGGCCGCCCTCGACGGCATCGAGGGCGTGCCCTTCGCGTTGCGTCTTCTGCGGCAGGTCTTCACGAACGAGGACGGAAGCCGAGGCGAGCGGTATCTGCTCACCAGCGATGTGACGCTCAGCGGAGACGATCTCTCGGCGATCTATCAAAGACGATGGAACGTCGAGGAATACCATAAGAGTCTCAAGCAGAACGTCACGCTCGCGAAGTCGCCCACACGGACGGAGACGACGCAGACGAACCATCTTTTCTGCGCGCTCCTGGCCTTTGTAAAGCTGGAGCGTTTGAAGCTAACTACGTCAAAGAACCACTTCACCTTGAAGACGAAGTTGTATGTGAAGGCCGTCCGATCGGCCTTTGCTGAGTTGCAGCAACTCAAACAAGGCGGCCTAGCCCTCTCACCTGCTGCGTAACATCAGTAATAATTTCGGCATACTTGTGTGAACACAATAAATCTAAGCTTATTGTTTGTAAGTGATCTTTGACTTATTAGTGCACATGAGGTAGCTTCTGGCAAAAACGCTATGCCCTACGCCCCCCTGCCCCAGATCCA
>RFGJ01000399.1 GCA_003696665.1 Gammaproteobacteria bacterium
CCGGTGTTGATAGATGTCGCCACAATGGCAAGGGCCAACAGCAAAACTTTTTTCATGCGAATTCTCCAAACAAGCTGATGTCGATGAGCTCCGCCAGCGTATTGAGCACCATCAGTTGGACTTCGTAGATATGCTGACGTCGTGTGGCATTGATGCGAATTTCAACATCGTCCGCGCCCGTCAAACTCCAGATTTCGCCATCATTGTCACCTGCGATGGCGATGATCAGCATATCCCGACTCAGGGCCGTGCGAATCGCCTGAGCGCATGAGGGACTCTGGTCGTTGGCGGTCACCACCACCAAGACATCGCCGTTCTGACCCAGGGCGCGAATTTGCCGGGCGTACACCTCATTCAAACCTGTGTCGCGAGCAATGGCCGAATACAGTGCTGCGTTTGCGGTCAGCGAAATCACAGGCAGGGCGGGCCGTTCTCTTTGGATTTGGTGCATTAATTGGTTGGCAAACATATCGCCCAGTTCGCCAGAGATGCCATCACCACACACCATGATTTTTCGATCGCTTATCAAGGTATGCACCATCAGCTCCGCAGCGGCTGCGACTTTTTCTGGCAAGGTGTCGGCGGCATCGATCTTGCTCTGAATGCTTCGGTTGAAGTTCTCTCGTACGCGTGCCAGTGTCTCCATATCACCATCCTGATGCATCAAAAGCGTTTGGCAACCATTCTACCTGTTCCACAGATAAATGGGCGAGGGAAATGATATCAAAACGAATGGGATGGGACTGATAGTGCTTGTGTTGGCTCAAAAAATGTCGTGCTGTGGTAATCAGGCGTTGCTGCTTGCGTTGATCGACCGATGTGACGCCGTCCACCCATGCGCCAGCGGCGCGAAACCGTACTTCAACGAAAACTAGGCTATTGCTTTCCGGCTCAAACATGACCCGGTCGATTTCGCCAAAACGGCAACGATAATTGCGCGCAATTAGACGCAATCCCTGCTTTTTGAGAAATTGTTCTGCGATGTGTTCCGCTATCTGGCCGGATGTGTGTTTACGGATGAAGCCCTTGGCCAGTCGATCCTTCCAGTTCATCGGCATACCCTATCCATTGCACGCCTTTTTTGGTGAATTTTGCCCACGGCATTTCTCGAACCAATGTGTTCTGATCCATGTAGAGACGCCCAACAACCCCCGAAAAATATTGTTTCGGAAAGGCTTCCAACACACCGAGTTGCGGGATAATACGAAGCGCATCCATACCATAGGCGAATAACCGGCCTTGTCCTCCGGAATAGGCAAATGGCCAGATCGATTTCAATTGTTCCAAAATGGCCGACAGTTCCGCAGGATGTTTTTGTAGTAGCCAAGGCATGTCGACAAATTCAACACGCAGGAGATCCTTATCCAGTCGATCATTCATTTTCCCGCCGAATATTTTTGAGTCACTGTAGATAGGGAGATCGAAGGCAAAATAATAATCAAGCAACGGTTTGATGCGCCTGCCCTCCATCGGTGTTGCATGGACGAAAAGTGCCTCAAGGTCCTGTCGACGGCGTGGGATAAACTCAACCTCGTGGCCAATCCAGCGTTCCACCTCTTTTCGCCTTTTCTCACTTTGGTCGATTCCAAGCAACGATTTGACGGTATTGGTGTATTCTCGACCCGGAATATAGATCTTCTGGCTGACAATACGATTGTCTTTATCTTGCAAAAATTGTTTGCGGAAGCTGTCGAAGGCGCGTTGGCCTAGGCCAGTGTCTGGCACCAGCGTGGCGACGTGACGAAAACCATTTTGTCGCATCCGATTGGCAATTTGTCGTGCTTCATCCTCAATGGGCAGACCAAACTGGTAGGTATGCTCGGCGCTGCTTATCTTTTCGTCGACTCGGTTGAGCGCAAGCGTCGGGATGGTGGTCAGCGCCAACCATTGAGCCACCCGTGCTTTGTCCAATGGCCCAATCACAAAGTCCACCGATTGGGCCAGCAGTTGTTCATGAAGTGCCTTGAGATCTTTGGTTTGGCTGTCGAAAAACAGCAGTCTTGGACGCGCACCGCGTTCTAGCAGATAGGCCGTTTCGATGCCCTTGCGGATAATCGTCGCAGATGGTGCGAGGGGCCCCGTTTCGGGTAGTAGAATGGCGATGGTTTTTGGTGCGTATAGCGTGGCCTTTTGGATTGATGCGAGCTCGCGCGGCAACCATTGATTGGCTTGATGGTCAGCAAAACGAGCTTGCCATGTCTTGAGTGCGCGCAACAGTTCGACCGGACGGCCTTTGTATTGTGCGCGTAGAGTGGCCAGTTGCAGCCAGCCATACAGCGGTGTGTTGGGATCGGTCGACTGGGCAAAAAGCGCCAGATAGTCGGGTGAAATTTGCGATAACAAATACCAGATGGCGTCGGCATTGTCCTGTTTGCGTGCCTCGGGCAACAGCGACATTAATACGATTCTTTCTCGGGCCGCTTCGAGATAGTTTCCACTCAGTTGATAGGCCCGTGCACGCCAAAGGTGGAACAAGCGGATGTCATCGTCTCCAACGGGCGAGATTTTGCTAAATAATGCCAAAGCGCCATTAAAGTCACCTTGATGGGTGAGCAAGATCCCCTGATAAAGCTGCCAACGCATCATGTCGAGCGACGTCATCGGGTGGCGTTTGGCCTCGGCGAGTGCTGATTGTGCATCGACAAATCGCTGAGTGCGTATGGCCGCCTGTGTCGCATTAAGATACAGCGAGGCCCTTTTGTCAGCCGGCGCTTGGGAGGCCAGTCTTATCCATTGCTCAAAGTTTCGCTGAGCGGGTTCAATGTTCGTGACAGAAACCGGTGTCTTGACTGGTTTTGATGGGCAGCCAGCCAACAACATCGCGATGCATGCGACAGTGATAATCCGGCAAAATAATTTGGCGGTCATTATGGAAATTCACTGATGTTCCAAGCTGGCTCCATGATAAAGTAAGCGCATGGTCAATACCAGAGACACAAAGCCATGTCGTCGAGTCCGGGGTGTTTATATTTGGTGCCGACGCCGATAGGCAATCTGCATGATTGGTCACAACGGGCCATAGAGGTCGTCAAAAAAGTCGATTTGCTGGCGGTTGAAGACACCCGGCGTGCCAAACAGTTGCTGGCCAACTTTGCATTGGACAAACCCATGTTGTCATTGCACGAGCACAATGAACGTGAGCGAGCGCCTCGGATCATCGCGCGTTGTCAGCAAGGTGAGCAAGTGGCCTTGATGAGTGATGCGGGCACGCCGCTTGTCTCTGATCCAGGCTTTTACTTGGTGCGCTGTGCGCACGAAGCGAAGATCCCTGTGGTGCCGATTCCGGGGCCTTGTGCGGCCATTGTCGCTTTGTCTGCGAGTGGTTTGCCGTCTGACCGTTTTGTCTTTGAGGGGTTTTTACCTGCCAAAAAGCATGCGCGACAAGCGCGTTTGGAAGCGCTGGCGACCGAGCCTCGCACACTCATTTTTTATGAGTCAACGCATCGGATTGTCGATATGCTCACCGATGCACAGCATGTCTTCGGTACCGAGCGAGTCTGTGCGATTGCCAAGGAATTGACCAAGTGTCACGAAACCATTTGGCGCGGCAGGTTGGCTGAGGCGGTCGATTGGCTGACGGCGGTTCCGGAGCGGCGACGCGGTGAGTTTGTTGTCTTGGTCGAAGGGGTGGACAAGTCGCCGCCTAGTCTGCACATGACACCAGAGATGTTGGCCAAACGATTGGCGGCTCATCTCTCACCTAGTCAGGCAGCACAAATTGCGGCAGAACTGACGGGGGAAAAGAAACGAACCCTTTATCGATGTCTAATGGACAACAAGCCATTCGACGAAGACTTGCCATAGCAATGTCACCATATAGCGGCAATGCGGACCGTCAATATTTTGAGTGAGTGTTACGGGGCGGGCATTGATGGTGCCACAGTCAGCCGGGCGGTGCCGCGATTGAAAGGATGAATACAATGCGGGTTTGGCGCACAGTCAAAAGATGGTCTGTATGGAGTTTGCCGCTGATTGGCCTGCTGCTACTGATGTGGTGGCAGGAATCACGGTTATTAACGCTTGCTGTGCCAGCACCATTGGCAGATCAGCCGGTCGTGACGCTTGATGGTGACACCATGCCGTTGGTCTCGCGTACGCACAAGGGTACCATGGTGTTTTTCTTTGCACCGTGGTGTCATATTTGCCATCTTGATATGGCCACCATCGATCGTTTCGCACGCCACCACCCCGATGTGGCCGTGCGGCTTGTGGCTTTGTCGTGGCGTGACCGAAACGAACTCGTCGCCTATCGTCGCGAACACGATCTCAGCGTGCCCATTGTGCTTGGCACTCAAGGGCTGGCGAATGCCTACCGGGTCGAAGCGTTCCCAACCTACTATTTCATCGATCGGCAAGGCATCATTCGCAGTCGATCGCGCGGTTACGCCACTTATTTGGGGTTGTGGTGGCGAAGTTTTTGGGCCTTTGACCATTAGCTGAGCAGCGGTTTAAGAAAGCGCCCAGTATGTGAGGTCTCGACCTGTGCCACCACTTCCGGTGGCCCGACTGCGACCACTTGACCACCACCATCACCGCCTTCGGGCCCCAAATCAATGATCCAGTCCGCGCATTTGATGACATCCAGATTGTGTTCGATGACCACCACGGTGTTGCCATGTTCGACGAGGCGGCGCAACACTCTCAGCAATTGCGCAATGTCGTGAAAATGCAAGCCAGTGGTGGGTTCATCCAGGATGTAGAGCGTTTTGCCGGTGTCGCGTTTGGCCAGCTCACGAGACAGCTTGACCCGTTGAGCCTCTCCGCCGGATAACGTGGTGGCAGGTTGTCCCAACGTGATGTAGCCAAGCCCGACGTCCATGAGTGTCTGTAGGCGTCGCTTGACGGCTGGAATATTGGCAAAAAATTCCAGTGCTTCTTCGACCGTCATGTCCAGCACTTCACGGATATTCTTGCCCTTGTAGCGAATTTCCAGTGTTTCTCGGTTGTACCGATCGCCCTTACACACATCACAGGGCACATAGACATCTGGCAAGAAATGCATTTCTACCTTGATAAGACCATCGCCTTGGCAGGCTTCGCAGCGTCCACCTTTGACGTTGAAGCTGAAACGACCGGGTTTATAACCACGCGAGCGGGCCTCGGGAGTGCCAGCGAAAAGCTCGCGAATGGGCGTGAAAATGCCAGTATAGGTGGCCGGATTGGAACGTGGTGTGCGACCGATGGGGCTTTGATCAATATCCACGACCTTGTCGAAATGTTCGATGCCGGTGATGGCCTTGTGTTCACCAATTTTGTGCGGCGTGGCTCGATTGAGCACACGGGCCACGGCGGGGTAGAGGGTATCATTGACCAGAGTGGACTTGCCGGAACCTGACACACCAGTGACACAGGTCATGAGACCGACAGGAATTTCCGCGTCAATGTTCTTCAAGTTGTTGGCGCAGGCACCGTGGATCGTTAAAAACCGGCCATCTGGCGTTTTTCTTGGTTGCGGGATTTCAATACGTTTGCGGCCTGCCAAGTAGTCCCCAGTCAGTGACCGTTGACACTTGGTGATTTCTGGCAGGGGGCCCGCGGCAACAATTTCACCCCCATGGACGCCTGCCCCCGGCCCAATATCGACGATAAAATCGGCGGCGCGGATGGCATCCTCGTCGTGTTCGACAACAATCACGGTATTGCCCATGTCTCTTAAACGAATCAGAGTGTTGAGAAGCCGTTCGTTGTCACGCTGATGCAAACCGATGGAAGGCTCATCCAACACATACATGACACCAACCAATCCTGCGCCAATTTGACTGGCCAGTCGAATTCGCTGGGCTTCGCCCCCCGATAACGTTTCAGCACTTCGGTCCAGGGTCAGATAGTCGAGTCCCACATTGAGCAAAAAGCCTAAGCGTTCGTTGGTTTCTTTTAATATTTTGGCCGCGATTTCACCACGTTTGCCTGGTAGCTTTAAATTTTGCAAAAAGGCAAGGGCATCACCAATCGATTTTCGGCACAGTTCCGGAAGGCTGAGGCCGTCAATCAACACATGGCGTGCCTCTCGTTTCAGACGCGCCCCGTGGCACTCACGGCAAGCCTTTTGCTGGAACAGCTTGGCGATTTCTTCGCGTACTGAATTGCTTTCCGTCTCTCGGTAGCGGCGTTCCAGATTTGGAATAATGCCTTCAAATGGATGCTGGCGTGTCACAGACAACCCGCGATCGGAATGGTATTCAAACGGAATGGCTTCGGGCCCGCTGCCATAGAGGATGACCTTGTGAATCGCTGGTGGCAGGTTGTTCCACGGTGTGTCCAGGTCGAAACCATAGTGATGGGCAAGACTTTTCAACATGGCAAAGTAAAAGCCATTGCGCTTGTCCCAACCACGGATGGCGCCATCGGCAAGCGATTTTTCCGGGTGGACGACAATGCGTTCTGGGTCAATATATTGTTCGACTCCAAGTCCGTCACAACTTGGACAGGCGCCCGCCGGGTTGTTGAACGAGAAAATGCGCGGCTCAAGCTCGCTGATCGAATAACCGCATTCGGGACAGGCATAGCGCGCTGAAAAAACCGTTTCTTGCATCGTTTCAAGGTTGAGCACGCGCACCATTCCGTCGCCGTGTTCGCACGCCAACTCAAGTGACTCAGCAAGCCGCGTTTCTTGTCCCTCGCGAATTTTGAGCCGATCGATGACCAGGTCAATGTCATGCTTTCGTTTAGCGTCCAGTGCCGGCGCTTCTTCCAATTCGACAAATTC
>RFGJ01000400.1 GCA_003696665.1 Gammaproteobacteria bacterium
CTTTTGGGGTCCATCACTGGGTACTGCTGTAAGTATAGACCAAGGAGATTCAAACAAGTTCAAGGCAAATTTTTCATTCTATTTCAGTTGGTTAATACGTGGATTCAATAGCGTCGTTCGCTACTTATAACCCTAAGATTATTAATATGCTTCTTTTAATGTAAATATATTCTTACTACACCATGTCTGTCCGAGATGTCAGCACTTCAGTCAGCCACGCAACAAGTTGGTACTTCGAAAACGGCCAACCCAGCTGATGCCCGGCCACCTCAACCACTGGAATTCGGTGACGAAGTGCATCAAACACTTCATCGTATTCCACAATGTCCAAACAGGTGTAACTCGTATTTAAACGTTCACATGCATACTGCAGGTGTTCCTTGGCCTCATCACAGAGTTCACAAAATGCGGTCGTCCACAAAATCACTTCTGGCACGGTTAGCCTCTTTCTATACGATACAGTCGATGATGATTCTTTTTCTGCTGGAAGTCAGGATCAAAAGAAACGCTCGTGAGATCCTGAATCTGATATTTTTGCGCAAGTTCCGGCGCCAGCTTGAACTTTCGAAGGTTCGTAGAAAAAAGTAACACGCCACCGTCAGACAACAAATGTGTCATGATATGCTCTATCACCTTGGCATGATCACGCTGCACATCCCATGTTTCGGTCATGCGTTTCGAAGTGGAAAAGCTCGGCGGGTCCAAAAATATCAAATCCCACTTCTCACTGACTTGCTTCAACCAGGCGAGGACATCCTCTCGCACAAACTCGTGCGATGGACCGACAAAGCCATTGCGTGCCATATTGCGTTGTGCCCAAGCCAAATAGTTTTTTGACAGGTCCACTGTGGTGGTCGAGACAGCCCTTCCCGCCGCTGCGTACACGGTGGCCGCGCCGGTATAGCCGAACAAGTTCAGAAAACGTTTGCCTTTCGCAAGTTCTCTAATCAGGCGACGCGCTGGGCGATGGTCCAGAAATAACCCAGTGTCCAGATGCCGCGACAGCTCAACCTCAAAAAACAGGCCATGCTCAACCACCCAGAAAGGTTTCCCTTCGTGACCAAGTCGTTCTTCATCCACCCCATACTCGATCGATTTTTGTTTGCGTCGTTGCTTTAGAAAAATTTTTTCTAAAGGCGTGTCAAAAAGGTATCGCAATGAAAGAATCACTTCCTGAAGTCGGTTTTGTGCCTTACCGATCGGAATGTCCTTAGGCGGCGCGTACTCTTGGACATGAAAACAATCGTTGTAAACATCAATGGCGCACGCGAAGTTGGGTAAATCAGCATCATACAGGCGAAAGGCGGACACCTCCTGTTTACGTGCCCATTTGCGGAGTTTTCGATCATTTTTGCGAAGACGATTAACCAATTCTTCAGGCAAATCGGATGCAGCGATCGCACCTGAGAACGCGCTCGACCGGCGAGCTTCGGTGTTCACGTGGAACGTCCACAGCAAAACAGGTATTGGGCCGTTACGAAAATGAAATTTACGTTCCGCCCGAAAGCCAAGAGCACGCCCCATCGTTTCATCCGGTGTCAAAATGGACACTAGAGTATTATGACAGTGCTCAGCCAACCAATCTCCGAGCTGGCCATAAAGCTTCATGGCCTCAAGCCGCGACATCATCCGTTCACCATAAGGCGGATTGGTCACCAGCACATCGCCTTCATCAAGCTGCCAATGATTGGCCTTCAATTCACAGCACTCAATCTTCATCACATTGTCAATGCCCAGCGCTTTAGCCGAAGCCGTCAATGCATGGATGGCGCCAGGTGCTTGATCGGCCGCAAAAATTTGCACATCGTCCTTTGTCATACGCTCGCGGTTGTCCGACTCTTCCTTGATACGTCGCCATAATGCGGGCACATGCCCCAACCACTTATGGAATCCCCACCGACGTCGAAGTCGACCGGCTGGCCGACCAAGTGCCATCTCCGCTGCCTCGATCACCAGCGTGCCGGAACCGCACATTGGGTCAAAAAAACGCCCGGCACGCGGCCATCCGAGTCGCATCAACATCGCTGCCGCCAGATTTTCTTTTAAGGGGGCCGGCCCGCCCCCTTGGCGATAGCCACGTTCATGCAGCGGTCCGCCACCAAGATCGAGATAAAGCGATACTTGAGTTTTCCGCCAGTAACAGCTAATTAAAATATCGGGTTTTTCCCGATCAATGCTTGGACGCCGGCCGAAGCGGTCACGAAAGGTGTCCACAATGCCATCTTTAATACGCTGCGAAACAAATCCACTGTGATTGATCGGGGCTTGTCGCAGTGTTGTCCGGATGGCCAAGGTCGCATTGACGGGAAATTCATCATGCCAAGGATATTGGCGCACACCATCGTAAAGCGCATCGGCATGACTGGCCTCAAATTGACAAAGCGGCCATAGGACACGACTGGCAATGCGCGACAAATAACAGGTACGATAGGCATCTTCTAATGTGCCTTCCACCCAAACCCCACCGGCGGTATTCTGCAGACCAGCGTCCAAAAAAGATGCAAGCTCTTCTTGCAATAGTGCTTCTACCCCCGTCGCGCAGGACACAAAGAATTTGATCATGACCACGTCTCTAAAACTAGGATGCGGGCATTGTACACGAAGCATGCAAGCAAAACCTTTTCGGCACGCACCCGAGGCTGAAATTGCGTTACCGCGGGGAAAGTGAGACCATGAATATCAACACGGTGAATGGACGACCTTACGATAATGCATAAAAAGATTGGGCTCGCTTTGGGCAGTGGTTCGGCCCGTGGATTGGCGCATTTTGGCGTGATACGCGCACTCCAGGAAGAAGGTTTTGAAATTGGATGGGTCAGCGGTAGCAGTATCGGAGCAGTTGTGGGAGCCGCTTTCGCCGCTGGTGCACACGAACAACTGGAACAAAGTTATCGAGACATGGATCGCAAAAAGATCTGGTCGTTGCTGGATATCATGATTCCCCGCTCTGGCATCATAGAAGGCGAGAAAGTCGTTCGATTTGTTGTCGAACACATCGGGGTCGAGAAGATCGAAGCGCTCACCCTGCCGATGTCCATTGTCACCACAAATCTCAACACCGGGAAAGCTGAAATTTTCACTTCTGGTTCCATCGCCGAGGCAATTCGTGCGTCAATCGCCGTACCCGGTTTCATGGCACCAATCAAAATCGGCAATGAGTTGTACGTCGATGGCGGCATTGTGATTCCCACGCCAGTCGAGCCAGTGCGACAGCTGGGCGCTGATTTTGTGGTCGCCGTCGATCTCAATTCACACTTGGCAACCAATGGCAAGCGTATTGGACGACGTCGGGAAACGAACAGGTACGAGTGGCTCGATAAGCTACAAAAGCGTGTGACCAGTATTGATCATCCGATGCTCGCCGGCCTCAAGCACTGGATTGAAGGCGAACCGGCACCAGGCCTGTGGGAAGTGCTGATGAGCAGCGTTGATATTATGCAAGCACGGATCAGTGAGCTCAGCCTAACACAAAGTCCTCCAGATATTTTGATTCAACCAGCGTTGAGCCACATCCGTTTCCTCGATTTTCACAAAGCCGACGAAGTGATTGAGATTGGCTACACAACTGCCAAACGTGCTATTGCCGATTTTCGCAAGCATCACGACAAGCAAGCGCCGCCTCTGTGACCAGCTTTGGTCCCCGATAGACTAATCCGGTATAAAGCTGCACCAGCGACGCCCCGGCTCGAATTTTCTGTGCAGCACTTTCTCCATCCATAATCCCCCCAGCCCCAATAATGGGGATTCGAGCAGGCAAGGCGCTTCTAAACGATCGAATGACTTCCGTGCTTTTGTCGGTGAGTGGTGCACCGCTGAGCCCACCTGCCTCATCGGCATGACGCAATCCGCTCACCCCATCACGAGAGATCGTAGTGTTGGTCGCTATCAAACCATCCATGCCACTTTCAGACACCGCCTGCGCTATTCTGCTAATGTCTCGCTCCTCAAGATCGGGGGCTACCTTTAACAGAATCGGTCGATAAAAACCGTATTCCTGCTCAAGTAACGCTTGCTGCTCTTTTAATAAATCCAGTAAGCGGCGCAATTCCTCGCCAAACTGAAGCTGGCGGAGATCCGGTGTGTTCGGTGAGGATACGTTGACGGTGATATAGTCCGCCACTGGCCACACAGAATTCAAGCCATAGATGTAATCACGGGCAGCATCGTCATTTGGGGTGTCTTTGTTTTTGCCAATATTGACGCCGATGACGAGATCATGAGGTCGTCGCGACAGGCGTACGACCGCACGATCGACCCCCTCATTATTAAACCCCATACGATTAATGATGGCTCGAGCCTTGGGCAAACGGAACAATCGAGGTTTCGGATTACCCATTTGCGCGCGGGGCGTGAGTGTACCGACTTCGACAAATCCAAAACCAAGCTTTGCCAAACCGTAAACGTGCTTGGCATCTTTATCCAATCCAGCGGCCAGACCCACTCGATTCGGGAAACGTAGCCCCATGACCTCAACTGGATCTTCAATGCGTTGTGGTTTTAGTGCGCTGGGGATGAGATCAATGCCCTTAAGTGCAACGTTATGCGCCTGCTCAGGGGGCAACAGGAATAAGACCGAACGTATCAGCGAATACAGCATAAATTCACCTGAAAACAAATATGTATTATGGCTATTTTTTCATCTTGGAAGCATCGGCTTCCCAGCGGCCATCTTTGTAAAACGCCACCCAGCCAGTCGGCTTGCCATTTTCATCTTCGCTCATCACATACTGTGTTTGCGTTTTTCTAGAGAATCGGATGATGGCATCTCGTCCTTTGGGATCTTCGGCTGGCGCATCCACCAAATAACGATATTTGGGGTCAAGCTTATCCTTGACTTGCTGAATCTCCTTCACTTTGGGGGCGCGCGTTTCACGATGCTTTGGAAACTGGCTCGCGGCCAAAAACAGTCCAGAAGCACCATCTCTGAGCACAAAATGATCGTCCACTTTATCGCACTTGAGCCAAGGCATTGGGATCGGCTCGGCTTTCGGCGGGGCTGGCTGCCCATTTTTGAGCAATTTCCGGGTATTCTTACAGTTCTCGTTGGTACAACCGAAATACTTCCCGAATCGCCCCGTTTTCAACTGCATTTCGGCACCACACTTGTCACATTCCAGTACTGGGCCGTCATAGCCTTTCAGTTTGAACTGTCCTTGTTCAATTTCGTAGCCGTCACAATCTGGAAAATTGCCGCAGACATGCAACCGTCGTTTTTCATCGATCAGGAAACTATCCATCGCATTGCCGCACTTCTGGCACCGATGCTTGGCTGCCAATGCACGTGATTCTGCTTCATCATCGCTCGCATCCGCCTGAACAAATTCATCACCAGGCAATAAGTTGATAGTGTTTTTACACTTATCATCGCCACTTAGCCGATAACCTGTGCAGGCAAGGAAAAATCCCGTGCTCGCGGCACGAATCGCCATCGGACGCCCACATTTGTCGCACTTTATGTCCGTTTCCACTGCCTGATTTGGCCGCATGCCACCCGCTTCAACCGGCGCCTCTGCTTGTTCTAAACGCCGACACAAATCCGCATAAAACGCATCAAGCACCGCCAACCAATCCTTTTTCCCTTCAGCGATCTCGTCCAGCGTCTCTTCCATAGAGGCGGTGAAACCATAATCCATCAAATTTTCAAAATTTTCAGTCAACCGGTCGGTGACGATTTCTCCCATTTTTTCCGCGTAAAAACGGCGGTTCTTCTGGCTGACATACCCCCTTTCTTGGATGGTCGAAATGATATTGGCGTAGGTTGATGGCCGACCGATGCCTCGTTTTTCCAGTTCCTTGACGAGTGCTGCCTCCGTGTATCGCGCCGGAGGTCGCGTAAAATGCTGAGAGGCCTCAATGTCTTCAAGCTCAAGTGCCTGCCCAACCCGTAGATCCGGCAACGGCACGGCATCCTTGCTTTTCGGTGGCGGCAAAATTTTTGTCCATCCATCAAACTTGACGATGCGGCCTTTTGCCTGAAGCTCGAAGCCACCGGCTTCAACGGTCACCGTGGTGCTCAAGTATTCTGCATCCGGCATTTGCGAGGCCAAAAATTGGCGCCAAATCAAGTCGTAAAGTTTTTGGCCATCCAGATCAACACCCGTTAAGCTTTCCGGAGCTAAATTTACATCTGTCGGGCGAATGGCCTCGTGTGCCTCCTGCGCCCCACCCTTTGAGCGGTAGATCTTGGGTTTTGCTGGCAAATACGACGGTCCCAAATTTTTCTGAATATAATCGCGTGCGGCCGTCAATGCATCTTGCGACAGATTGGTGGAGTCGGTTCTCATATAAGTGATCAGCCCTGCCTCATATAAACGCTGCGCTGCCACCATAGTGCGTTTCACGCCAAATCCTAGGCGTGTGCTGGCCGCTGCCTGTAACGTCGATGTGATAAAAGGAGCGGGCGATTTAGATTTTGTTGGCTTATCTTCCCGCAGCGTCACCACAAAGTTGGCTTGACGGAGTTGTTCGACCGCGCTATCAGCCTCTGCTTGAGTTCGAGGTACAAACTTCTCGCCTTGCTTGCGCACGACCTTGAACGGTAATTTGTGCGCATCAGATTTAAGTACGGCTTCGATTTCCCAGTATTCTTCCGGTACGAATGCCCGAATTTCGCGCTCTCGTTCAACAATTAGACGAACCGCGACTGACTGGACGCGGCCAGCCGACAATCCGCGCGCCACTTTTTTCCATAACAACGGTGAAACGGTATAACCCACCAATCGGTCTAGAAAGCGACGTGCCTGCTGTGCGTTGACACGGTCAATATTCAGCGCGTGGGGATGGGCAAAGGCTTCCTGAATCGCTTTTTTCGTAATCTCATTGAAGGTGACGCGTAAAAATCGGTCATCGTCGCCACCGAGCACTTCTTTCAAATGCCACGCGATGGCCTCACCTTCCCGGTCCAAATCCGTGGCCAGATAAATCTTGTCCGCTTTTTGCGCAAGCGACTTTAACTCGCGAACCACTTTTTCTTTGCCCGGTAAAATCCGGTAGTCCGCCTTCCATCCATGCAGTGGATCGATACCCATACGCCGCACAAGCTGTTCATAAGCTTGCTGCTTTTTAATTTTTTCCTTTTCTTCTTGACTCAGGCCTTTTGTTGACAGGGGACTGCGTTTGCGTTCCTTGCTGCCTGTTGACGTTCCAGATGTTGGCAAATCGCGAATGTGGCCCACCGACGATTTCACCACATAATCGGCACCCAGGTACTTGTTAATGGTTTTTGCTTTGGCGGGGGATTCAACGATTACGAGTGATTTTCCCATACAATTGTCTTTTCCAGGTTTGGCCTGGAACACGCTCGCGCGGTCCCAAGGCATGTCAAATTAGCAATACGTGTTTCTAGCGCATATATAGAGGTTAGTCTTCGCCGGGTCAAGTTTCATGCCAGAGATTGGGTAATATTAAAGCGAGGAACACCAACCACTTGGAGGTGGCCGCCGGTACACAATCGTAATTTGCGTGCGCGGCGGCCAAAGCACCTTTTAACGTTCCGACAATCGTTGCAAAGTCTTTTCAAACCGTTTGAGACCTTCCTGAATTTCTTCATCACTGATAAGCAGTGACGGAACCAATCGAATGGTATCTGGACCA